>JAITLW010000117.1 GCA_031277715.1 Sphingobacterium sp.
CCTGAGCCTTTTGATTGATAGCACAGCCAGACATACACCAAGTACAAAGCAGTAATACTGCAACTTTTAATCTATTCATTTTGTTCGTTTTATTTTTTCTTCTTATCCGTTGCCTTACCAAAATTATACGCAACTCCCAGTGTAAAAATAGAATTTCCTGCCTTGAGATACGAATTATTTACAACACCAATATTAAATCCCGTTGTATACTGCAACTGAAGGCCTTTCAACAACTCCATACGTGTAAAAAAAACAGGTTCAATAAAAAGATTCTCTTCCCGAGCAGTCTGAACATCATCCAGCCAGAAATCAGTCATAGCCACTCGACTTACACGTATTGCAGTTCCATAATTTAAAACCCTCTTACCACCGAACAGGTTTAACCTCCCCTTCGTAGTGGATGAATAATTCACCTGTAGGAATATTTTATCAAAATCCATTTTTCGGCTCCCCACAACCTCATAGTCCCGAATAGAAGCACGCTGATCTAATTCACGAGAATTACCTAAACCATAGCCTCCATAAATCTCCAAAACCTGCCTCTTAGACTTACCTATTTCTGTAAAATAACCCACCGCACCTTCTGCCAGCCATTGCCTA
This sequence comes from Sphingobacterium sp., assembly GCA_031277715.1. GTDB lineage: Bacteria > Bacteroidota > Bacteroidia > Sphingobacteriales > Sphingobacteriaceae > Sphingobacterium. The sequence continues at coordinate 601 of JAITLW010000117.1, forward strand.
AAATGGGTATTAGATTCCCGTCCATGATTTACAGTTGAAGCATTTGCCAAAAGGGCAACATGATCCGTGAGTGAAACCGCCGCAGTTCCTGACGCATTGCCTTTCAAATTGATATGTCCAGAAAGGTATCCCTCTCCTTGCTGTCTAAACATAGGTGTCGCAGGCACGTTAGGCATATATATTGAACTACAACTTCCAAAAATAAAACTAACGGATAAAGCTACAAGCGCTATGACATAATTATTCTTTAACATACCTCCTTCTCCCAAACAATCATGCCAATCTCTATCGCATCCCCAAAACCGAAAAAACTTTCATTATTACTTTTGCCCCCAACAGGCATAAAAGTTCGTCAGACCATGAAAAAGAGATTCCTTCAAAAAAAAGGTCCTTGAATAAAATTCAAGGACCTTAATGATATTATATACTAAAAATTAGATAGAAGGCGATTCCGTCTCCGGAGCCTTGTCAATCAACTCCATGAATTGATCTAATTTTGGCGTGATAATAATCTGAGTACGTCTGTTTCTAGCTTTACCGTTTGCAGTCGTATTATCTGCAATAGGGTTGTATTCACCACGTCCACCAGCGGTCAGTCGTTTAGGATCTACACCGTACATAGTCTGCAACGCCTGTACGACAGAAGATGCACGTAATGTACTCAAATCCCAGTTGTTGCGGATATTTGGTTTAGAGATAGGATCTGTATCCGTATTACCTTCGATCAATACGTCGTAATCTCTATAATCCTGAATAATCTTAGCAATCTTACTCAATGTTTCTCCCGCTTTATCAGAAACCTCATAGCTACCTGATTTATAAAGCATGTTGTCTGACAATGAGATATAGACTACGCCTTTCAATACCTGTACATCTACATCTTTAAGCTCTTCACGGCTCAAAGAACGTGTCAGGTTATTGGTCAACACCATATTAAGTGAATCACTTTTATTCTTCGTGTTCACTAAGTGTTGTATATACTTATTAGATGCATTAATTTCATCAACCAACTTGGAAATATTCACATTTCCTTGGGAATTTTGTGCTATACTGTTATCCAAAGTAGACTGTAACTTAGCATATGCCTCTTTTAATGAAGCATTATTCTTGCGCTCATATTCGAGCTGATCCTCCAAACTTTTGATTTTTGCCCGGCTTTCTGTAAGATCCATCTGTCCTTTTTGGTACAGCTCAGCCAAATCTCTATGTTGGGTTTCTAAGGCTACATATTTTTTGTTACTCACACAGCTACTCATTACAATTCCACCTAGTAAAATCGTAATTGGCAAAAGGCGTTTTTTATACATCATACCATTATAAATTTGATGGATACAAGATAGCAAATAAAATCTTTGAATTTTTATCCTAAATAGTTAAAAAACATAAAATTACTTCCCTGTCTTCAGTAGGTGTTTACAAATATCACTGACCAATCCCGGACCTTCATAAATAAAACCTGTATACACCTGTACTAGTGCAGCCCCAGCTTCGAGCTTGTCTACAGCGTCCTGTCCGGAATGTATACCGCCCACACCTATAATAGGGAAAGCCTTATTCGACTTCTGAGAAAGATAACGGATCACTTCAGTGGAGCGTTCTGTAAGAGGCTTACCACTTACCCCTCCTGCCTCATTAAGCAATTCAGGAGCACTACAAAGTCCTTCTCTAGAAATTGTAGTATTCGTGGCTATTACACCCGCAATCTTAGTTTCTGTAACAATCTCTACTATATCATCCAATTGGCTATCCGTCAGATCCGGTGCAATCTTTAACAAAATCGGCTTTGCCTTTGGCTTTTCTAGATTCAGCTGTTGCAACGTATCTAGAATCCGCATCAACGGTTCCTTCTCCTGCAGGTCACGTAATCCTGGAGTATTAGGCGAACTCACATTCACCACAAAATAATCCACGTATTCGTACAGCGCGTGAAAACAATAGATATAATCATTCACAGCCTCCTCGTTTGGAGTAACTTTATTTTTTCCAATATTACCACCAATAATCACCCCTTCTCTATCCTTAAGGTGTTTCAGTCGTCCTGCAGCCACGTCCGCTCCTTGGTTATTAAAGCCCATCCTATTGATTAGGGCAGCATCATTCACCAAGCGAAACATACGCGGTTTATCGTTCCCAGGCTGAGGCCTAGGCGTTACCGTACCGATCTCGATAAAACCAAATCCAAATTTGGCCATATCCTCAATGTATTCTGCATTTTTATCAAAACCAGCGGCTAGTCCTACCGGATTTTTAAACTTAAGTCCAAAAACCTCACGCTCCAAACGTGGATCAGACACACTATAAATAGACTTGAGCAAGGCCTTTGCACCCCAGATCTTTGAGAAATTTTTCAACCCTCCCGTCACCGTATGATGTGCCTTTTCAGGGTTCATTGAAAAGAAAATTGGCTTTACTAATTTATACATAATATAACATAAAAAGTCATCGAAGAAATTGCACTAAAAAAGCTTGTATCACTTTTGGCATATCTGCACAAAGGTAGAAAAGAAGCAGAAATAATCACTACTTTTGCTTTTTAAATATCCATACCTCATAGATTGCACATATACTGCCGCCTATTTATTGGATATATCAACCCCGATAAAGACATAGAGCAATTTATCGAACACAATCGGAACATATTAAGGACTATTAAAAGTCAAACCGATCCGCTAGCTAGCAGATCAAAAAGTAAAAGCATACATCTGAAATGATATCAATAAATAATTTAACATTTGAAATAGGCGCAAGAGCCTTATACGACGAAGCAAACTGGCACATCAAACCGGGAGATAAAGCGGGACTGATCGGTGCCAATGGAGCGGGAAAATCTACCCTACTAAAATTGATAGTGGGAGATTACGCCCCTACTTCCGGTACTATTTCAATGGCAAAGGATTTAAAAATAGGTTACCTGAATCAGGATCTCTTATCCTATCATTCCGAAAAAAGCATCCTTTATGTAGCGATGGAAGCATTTACGCGCCAGAACGAACTACATACAGAGATAGAAGTTCTATTAAAAAAGTTAGAAACAGATTATTCCGACGATATTTTAAACAAGCTAAGCGACAAGCAAATGGAGTTTGAAGCGCTAGATGGTTATAATATTGAATTCAGAGCTAATGAAATCCTAGCGGGTCTTGGTTTCTCACAAGAAGAACAGCAGCGTCCTTTGGCCACCTTCTCCGGAGGATGGCGTATGCGCGTCATGCTAGCACGCATACTACTCCAAGCACCAGACATTCTATTACTAGATGAGCCAACCAACCACTTGGACCTTCCTTCCATTAAGTGGCTTGAAAACTATTTACAGGGATTTGAAGGAGCAATTGTAATTGTATCTCACGACCGTTATTTCTTGGACCGCATCATAAACAAAACAGTAGAGTCTAAACGTGGGAAGCTAACCCTATATGCTGGTAATTATTCATTCTATCTCGAAGAAAAATCATTACGTGAGGAAATTCAAGGTAATCAGTTTAAAAATCAGCAAGCAAAAATAAAGCAGGAAGAAAAATTGATTGAACGCTTCCGCGCCAAAGCCTCCAAAGCAAAAATGGTACAGTCACGTATCAAAGCATTAGATAAAATGGACAAGATATCTGATGTTGACGATGACAACCCAGAAGTAAATTTCAGTTTCAAATTTTCGAAACCATCAGGACGCCATGTCGTCACCCTAGAAAATATTTCCAAGTCTTATCCTAACCTAGAAATATTACGGGATACGGATGGACTTATCGAAAAAGGGGATAAAATTGCTTTAATCGGAGCCAATGGCAAGGGTAAATCTACATTGTTACGCATAGTAGCAGATGCCGACTCCGACTACAAAGGAACCAGTGTAAAGGGGCATAACGTATTGCAAACCTTTTTTGCACAGCACCAACTAGAAGCATTACACCTCGAAAACTCAATCCTTCAAGAGCTACAAAACTTTGCGCCCAAACATACAGAAACAGAACTACGGTCCATCCTAGGTTCTTTCCTATTTACAGGAGATGATGTATTTAAGAAAATCAAAGTATTATCCGGTGGTGAAAAATCCCGTGTAGCACTAGCAAAAGCATTAACAGCCGATGCAAACTTCCTTGTTCTGGATGAGCCGACCAACCACTTGGATATGGCTTCTGTTAATATCCTGATTCAAGCATTACAGCAATATGAAGGAACATTAATTGTGGTATCTCACGATCGTTACTTCTTAGAGCATGTTGCCAATAAAATATGGTTCATCGAAGATAAAGAAATCAAAGAATACCCTGGTACCTATGAAGAATATGAAATTTGGAACTCAAAACGTGTCCAAAAGCCAGTTGTAGAGAAAAAAGTAGTAAAGGAAGAGCCTAAAAAAGAGAAAAAGGCAGCACCTACAGAAGATAACAAAAGGCTAATTCTGAAAAAGAATAAAGAACTAGCCCAATTAGAGCAACAAATTGCACTCAAGGAGACAGATGTCAAAGAATTGGAAATACAGCTTGCTGACGAAGAAGTATATTCCGATGCTACCAAGTTACAGGACATCACCCGTAAGTACAATTCGACAAAAGCAGCATACCAGAAACTGCAAAACGATTGGGAAAAAATCGCAGAGGAAATCATCGAATTAGAAGGATAATCAGCGTAAAATATCTTCATCACATTCATTCCGCTATGCAATACACCTCAATAGAGCATAGCGGAATTAATCAGTTCCCTGCCCATCATACAGTTCCCTCTTAATAATCGGGATACCGAAATAAAACTCTAATATCTTTGTGCGAAACAGATAGTCGTATTTTGTTCTTAGCAAATCAGATTGAATATTTACCAAGAGCGTCTGCGACTGATTATAATCAAAACCTGTCGCCATTCCATTTTCATAGCGCTCTTTCGTATAACGGAATGCTTCTTCCCGTGCTTTCAACATTTCCTTAGTGGCCATATAAGTTTCCAAGGCCCCTTTTGCATCTGAATACGCCGTGTATATATTCCTTTCTAAATCAAGTTCAGTCTGTTCTAAAGTCAATTTACTTTTATCTAAATTCACTTTAGACCTTGAAACATTGTTGCGAGTCGAAAACCCATTAAAAATCGGAATACTCAACTGTAATCCAAAATTATGTCCTTTATAGAGGTTAAACTGCTCAAAGAAAGGAGGAGGATTCTTAAGCCCACCTTGCCCATCTGGAATCTTAGCATACGAAACACGTGAACTAAATCCATAAAAACCACTAAGTGTAGGCAAATAGGCGCCTCTAGCTATTTCTACTTCCTTTTCAGCAATTTTCACATTGTTTTCAGCAATTTTCAGCTCAGTTCGTTCGTTCTTAGCCTTTCCAAAAATAGATTCAGGCCCCTCCAATAGAATATTATTCACTTGAAATTCGTACGCCACGTCCGCAATATCAAAATCTTTGAATTCCTTCATCTGTAGCAGTTGTGCTAAACTCATTTTAGATATAACCAAAGCATACTGAGCCTCAATAATCCGCTGTCTGTCAGTAGCAATAGTAGCCTTTACATCAAACAAGTCCCCTCTAGGGATCATCCCCGCATCAACCAAAACCTCCGAGCGCACCAATTGGAGACTATCCGTCTCAAACTGTTGTTTCTGAACTTTTACGGCTTCTTTGTTGAACAGGACTTGCAAATAAGCATTAACCACATTCAACGCGACATCCTCCTCCATTTTCAGATGCTGATACTGAGAAGATATCAACGCCAGCTTAGCTCGTCTGAAACGGTTTTGATTCTGCATACCTTTAAAAAGATCAATACCCAAAGATGCCCCCATCGAAGTAAACTGAGTCGTTTGGTTCTCTAATATACCAGTAGTGATATTTGTATTCAATCCTCTGTTCCAAGAGTGCGAAGCATTTGCATTCACATTGGGCAAAAAACTTCCGAAAGCATCTTTTTTATCGAGCTCAGCGAGCTTATTATCAAGTTCAGTCTGTCCAATAGAAACGTTGTTATCGATAGCGTAAGCTACACATTCCTCCAATGTCCATTTCTTTTGAGGAAAAGCCTCTTTTGCCAAAAGAAGGCAAATGACAGCAATTATTTTTGACACAATATTCATGTTTCTTTCTTCAGTATACGCTAGTTATAATCCTTATTTTCCAGTTCCATTGAGCATCTAGACTTCTACAAGAAGCCCCTATTCCATTAACCGATTGGATTACTTCTTGACTTGATTCCAAATTTTAATCTTGTTGTCTTTAGTAATCCCACTCTTTATTTCCACATAAATTCCGTCACTCACCCCCAGTTCCACATCTCTACGCTCAAATTTTTGAGGAGCCACCTCCACTTCAACAAAAGATTTCTTCGTCTTTTCATCGTATTGAACTACACCTTCTTTCAGTGCCAATACATTTTCAGCATTTTCCAAAACAATAGAAGCATTCGCACTCAATCCCGAACGAATAAACGTTGTATCCTTATTGATGAGATTTCCCTTTATTGGAAACTGCATTGCTCCATTTTCATTCACTCCTTTAGGTGCGATATAATCTAGCACAGCATGGAACTTTTTGTTTTCAATTGCTCCAACGGTGATTTCCAAAGGAAGCCCTAACCTGATTTTACCAACCTCTGATTCATCCAGTTTGCCCTCAAAAATCATGTTGCTGACATCTGCCAAGCTTGCAATCGTCGTCCCTTCATTAAAATTATTCGCCTCAATGACCTGGTTTCCCTTTTTTACCGGCACATCCAATACCATTCCCGACACAGTCGAACGAATCCGTGTTTGTGCCATATTCGCCAACCCACTGGTTGTTCCCGTCCTGATAATTTCAGCATTCTGTACTGTAGAACTATAAGTCTGTTGCGCTTGTCTATAGGTAGTTTGTGCAGCATCAAAATCATTTGCTGAAATTACACCTTTATCAAAAAGCATCTTTTGACGCTCAAATATCCGCTTTTGGTTCTCTAAATCTATTTTAGCCGATTCGATTTGGTTGTTTGCCTGATTTAAGCTGGAGACGTTGGGTACCACTTTAATCTCGGCAATCAGATCTCCCGACTTAATATAATCACCTGCCTCAACATAGACCACATCGATGATACCCGAGATATTCGGTTTAATCAACACTTCCTCCTTGGGATTTATATTTCCGGTAGCCACCGTACTTTTGGAAATAGAGCGAATTTCAGCTTGTACTGTCTCGTAGACGACTGTTGGTTGTTTATTCTTCTGATAAAGCCACACCAAAGCACCTACAAAAGCAATTGCTAAAAAAACTAAAATTGAAATCGTACAGCCTTTTTTCATCTTATATTTTTAGTTTAAAGTTCAATGTTTAAATCTTAATCTATATACTACACTTTCCGCGCTTACTCCACACGCAACGCATCAATAGGCTTTACTTTCACCGCCGTAATGGCCGGAATTAACCCTGCCAAAAGCCCTGCAAAAACCAATATCAACAAAGCAACAGCCACTACTCCTAAATTCACACTTGGATTTACAATCGGAATCTCATTCGCATTAGGCGCTTTATCAAGCCCCCAATTGACAACACTCAGCACAAATGAGGCAAAAATAATCCCTGCCATTCCTGAGATAAGTGATAGTACAACAGATTCCGCTAGTATCTGCTTTATTATTATCCATGGCGTTGCTCCCAAAGCTCTACGAATCCCTATTTCCTGTGTACGTTCCTTTACGATAATCAGCATGATATTTACAATCCCAATAATTCCAGAAACTAAAATAAAAATACCTACGAAATAAGATACCGCAGTTAAAATCGAGAACAGCCCATTGATTTTTTTAAACTCCTGATACAAATCAAAATATCCAATAGCGCGATCATCCTCAGGATTGATACTATGCCTATACTTTAACAAATCGAAAATACGTGGCTTTATATCGGTAATCGGCATATCCTCTATTGCTGTTATCGCCATCCATCCCACTACATCACCATAATTAAATGCTTGTTGAAAAGTAGTAAACGGTACAAAAATTTCCTTTTGGCTTTCCTCTGCATTTCCCCCCAGATTAGAAATACTTTTATAAACGCCCACCACCATAAAGTTAACCCCCTGCACTTTTATATACGAACCCAAAACCTCTTCTCCTGGCATATACAGTTCCCGAATCACCCCTTCTCCAATAACTGCGACTTTCCGTTTACTGTCAATATCACCATAATTGATAAAGCGTCCCTTCACAATATCCATCGGCTGTTGCAAAATAAACTCAGGATAATCACCATAAACATTGTACGCCCCCGTTTTTGTCCCTCTCACTACGTTATTATTACCTCCAAATCCGCCCAACTGATTTCTTGGGGACACATACAGCAATCCATCTATACGCTCTTTGATTGCTTCTACATCACCATTTTTATAATTAAAACTTCGCCCTTGAGGGAGTCCCTTATAAGGTTTGGATGTTGAATTGGCCCACATAAACATAGTATTCGTGGACAAGCCCCCCATCTGTCTCTTAATGCCATTTTGTAGGCCTTGACTCGCGGACAATAGTATTATTAAAATAAATATCCCCCAGAACACACCAAAAGCCGTGATCAACGTTCTAAACGGATTAGCAGAAAGCGCTGCGATTATTTCACTCCAGTTATCTCTATTGAACATATTAATCCCCCCTTAGTGCAATAATCGGTCTAATTTTGGCAGCTCTATAAGCAGGTACGAAACCCGCAAAAGCACCCGCTACGACCAAAATAACCAATGTAGTAATAGCAACATTAAAATCGACTTCAGGACGCGTAAAAAAATCGGTTTCGATCGAGGGCCCTACAAACTCCCACACGAGCAAACCGAAAACAAGCCCCGAAAAACCAGCTACCACAGTAATGAAAACTGCTTCCTGTAATATCATGGAAATAATCGAAAAAGGAGACGCCCCTAAGGCTTTCCTTATCCCGATCTCTTTAGTTCTTTCCTTTACGATAATAAGCATGATATTTCCAACCCCTACCACTCCAGCGATAATCGTACATATCCCTACAAACCAAAAGAAAGCCTTTACACCACCAGTTATAATATAAATATTCTTAGCCTGGTCTAAAGAGTTATTAATATACAAAGCCCCTTTATCATCAGGAGCAATAGTATGCCGTGCCCTAAGAAAAGTTTCTAGTTTTTGCGTGAATTCATGTGATTCAGCAACTGCATTATCAAAATCAGTGTTTCTCTTTAAGGTAAAAACGATACTACGGATCTTATCTCCGGCGCTATACGCGCGTTGAGCCGTCGAAATAGGAATGTATACTCGACTCTCCTCCCTTTCACCTCCGGGGTCTGTAAAAACGCCAATAACCTTATAAATCGTCCCCGAAATACTAAGCTCCTGTCCCAATAACTCCTCTTCACCCTTAAACAAATCGTTAGCGACCTTTTGCCCTATAACAACATGTTTTTCATAATTCGTAATATCAGATTGATTAAGAAACCTTCCTTTCACAACAGAAGCATTTTCGATAAATTGATAGTCAGGATGTACTCCTTCTACCCTATAGGTTCCTGTCTCTTTTTTAAACACCATATTTCCACTCCAGACGGAGTAAACAGCAGATTTATATTCAATATAATCAGACAGAAGTGTCAGCGCCGTGGTATAATCCGAATTGTGAAGTTGAATCTCACGACCGATTCCTAGTCCGTTATATTCCTTTTGCGTAATACCTGGCCAAACCGAAATACGATTTACAGCATCTTGTTCAAACTGCTTTTGAATGCCATTCTGAATACCATTTCCTGCACCAAGGAGAATCACCAAAATAAAAATTCCCGAAGCCACAGATACTCCGGTTAAAACAGTTCGAAGCTTGTTCTTAAACAATCCTTCAAAAATCTCCTGCCATCTTTCTACACTAAACATATGCTGATGCTCTCACTTGGTTAACTGGTTTATCAGACTCAATCTGCCCATCTTTAAGGAACACAATCCGCTTGGTCATCTCTGCTATATCAGACTCATGCGTTACGATAAGAACCGTTTTCCCCTCATCATTAATTTGCTGTATCAGCTCCATTACCTCATACGATGTTTTGGTATCCAACGCTCCTGTGGGCTCATCGGCCAGTAACACTTTCGGGTCTGCAGCTAAAGCTCTAGCAATCGCCACACGCTGTTTTTGTCCACCACTCATTTCACTGGGCAAATGCTTAGCCCAATTTGCCAGTCCGACTTTTTCAAGATAATACATCGAGCGCTCCATACGCTCCTTACGCCCCATACCCTGATAATACAAAGGCAATGCGACGTTGTCCAAAGCGCTTTTATAATTGATAAGGTTAAACGACTGGAAAACGAACCCTAAAAACTTATTTCGATAACGGGAAGCAATAGTCTCGTTAAGATTTTTAATAGGAACACCATCCAACGTATAGGTACCACTATCGGCCTCGTCAAGGATACCAATAATATTCAGGAGTGTAGACTTGCCCGAGCCGGAACTTCCCATAATAGAAACAAACTCCCCCTCCTTAACCATAAAATCAATACCTTTAAGAACATGTAAAGAGTTTTTCCCCATTTGATATGACTTGTGCAGATCTTTAATTTCTATCATCTACCATCTTTTTAAAATTACTTAAAGTTACTATTTTCGGCTTCAAGGACTTACTACTATAGATACCCATCGGAACATTTCTATAATAATTGGAAATGAAAATACCTATTTCAGCTCCATTTTGCAAGGGAAATACATTTGTTTTCAAATAAAAACACAAAATTCTCTTAAAATTTAACTTAAGATTAACAAAAAGACTACAAAAGGAATAATATATAGGTAAAAACAAACTACAACAAAAAAACTCAGACACCTTAGCATCTGAGTTTATGAAGAGCCTCCTATCGGAATCGAACCAATGACCTACTGATTACAAGTCAGTTGCTCTACCAGCTGAGCTAAGGAGGCGTAAATCCTGTTGGATTCAATGGTGCAAATATGAGAAGTTTAACGCGATTATGCAAGTACCAAACGTGATTTTACCCATTACGGATTATAATACCCTGAAATTCACCACGAAAATATAACATTTATCGGAAATCGGAAAATTTGACAGCTAAACAGCACCAAACAAGACAAAAATTCAGATTTTAATTCAAAAAAACCGTAAGGCATCCAATTTGTTTAACAACTACATATAAAATAGTAAACACCTTATTTCAACATATTAAAAATGAATTTCAACAATTATACAATCAAAGCACAGGAAGCTATACAAAAAGCTTCGGAGATTGCGGTAGGCAATCAACAACAAGCTATTGAACCTGCACATCTATTAAAAGCCTTATTAGCAGTAGATGAAAACATAATAAGTCATCTATTAAAAAAACTGAACGTAAACATCGGATACATCACATCCGAGGTAGACAAACTAATAGAATCCTTACCAAAAGTAAGCGGTACCAACGTTTACCTTAGTAATTCAACATCTACTGTCCTGCAAAAGGCACAGAGTTATTTAAAAGAATTCAACGACGAATACATATCAGTCGAACACCTGCTATTAAGCTTATTGGCGGCAAACGACAAGACCTCCGCCCTATTAAAAGATCAGGGCGTCAATGAAAAAGATTTAAAACTTGCAATAAAAGAATTACGTGGCAATAATAGAGTGACCGATCAGAATGCCGAAGCGACTTATAATGCTTTAGGAAAATATGCCCGTAATCTAAACGAATTTGCGGAATCCGGAAAATTAGATCCTGTTATTGGTCGGGACGAAGAGATCAGAAGAGTGATGCAGATACTTTCCCGCCGAACCAAAAACAATCCTATTCTAGTCGGAGAACCCGGAGTTGGTAAGACCGCTATTGCCGAAGGAATCGCACACCGTATCATCAAGGGTGATGCACCAGAAAATCTAAAGAACAAAACTGTATTTTCATTAGATATGGGCGCATTGATTGCGGGAGCAAAATACAAAGGTGAATTTGAAGAACGTTTAAAAGCTGTAGTAAAAGAGGTTTCCGATAGTGATGGCGAGATTATCTTATTCATTGACGAAATCCACACCTTGGTCGGTGCTGGCGGTGGCGAAGGCGCTATGGATGCCGCAAACATTCTAAAACCGGCACTAGCACGTGGCGAACTCCGTGCTATA
>JAITLW010000125.1 GCA_031277715.1 Sphingobacterium sp.
AAGCCGTAGTTTTTTCCAAGTGGAGATTCTCCCGCACGTGTTTGGAAATCACTCCAGTCTGCGTACTTAAAGTCCGCACCCACCATCCAATTGTATCCCTTGGAAAGGGTAAATCCAACAGTGTGCTTTAATGGAAGATTAATTTTGCGCGATAAACCGATTACACTGGACACGGTATCGAGTGGGATGTTCTGAAAATCCGGATCCGTTGAAGGCTCTGTTCTTTTAATAAACGAAGAGGTTTTGTTGGTTATGGTATTGTTTAGTGACCCCGTATACCCCACCGTTAGGTTTAATTTTTTACCTATTGCTTTTGAATATTGCACACCATAGTCATAGGTCGCTCCTCGAATAAGGCGTGTCTCATTGTATCGTGTATTTAGCATACTAGGGTCCGTAGGGAAACTGACTAAGTCTATGTCCGTCAGTTCACCAAAAAGGAAACCTATATTAGCACCTACACTCAGTCCCTTGATTGGGGATACGCCATAGCCTAAGAAGGCTTTGTTTACTCCACCTTCTCCTTTAGAGGATACATTATAGACCAAATTACCAATTTGTTCTCTACTGGTTTGGTTATAACCTACATCCGAGTAAGGCATAAGTCCGAATGCAAGGCCGCCAAAGCGTTGAGAAAGTGGTATACCTATTGCTAGGTGGGAGAATGCAAAGTCTGCTGTATTATCTTTTACTCCAGGGCGACTTAGCTCAGTTGCATTACCATAAAGCCCTACTTCCATAATTGTTCTGGAAAAAGCGGAATAACTTGCGGGATTGCCCACGTTGAGAATAGGAAGCCCTGATTGGTAACGTATTGCACTTGATATTCCTCCCATTGAACGGGTCTGTGGAAGGAGATCTTCTCGCATCTGTCCTAAGCCGAATTTGGAGTAAGGAGAGTGTGAGGTTGTAGTCTGGGCATTCGCTTGGATGTTTACCAGGAAAAGGCCTGTAGCAACTACAAGCTGTAAAGCCCTTTTGGCACTCAAAACATTGAATTGTTTATGCATATATTTTTATAATCTCCGCGCTTCGGACGTATTTTTGTGTTATCTTGATAGGCCAATAACGAACTGGCATTTTTTTAATAAACTAACCAATTGGTGTTCTGATGAATTTATTTCGTTACAAAACTATTTAAATTTTAATGAATCCTTGACCTCATTTTGTTAAAAAAGGTTAAACGATTGTTTGTCAGTTTTTTACATAAACTGAAAGTATATTATGGTGATCATAATTACGAGATATAGACTTTCGTAGACCCATTTGGACTTGGCAAAAGAAAAATAGTAAGCCAAATAAATCGCTAAAGGAGGGGCGCAAAGCAAAAAGTGATTGATGTTAATCTTCTCATTCAAATAGAATGACCCTGCAATGAGCAAAAGCATATAAAAAAGCAATTGAAATGATTTCCGTATGTGAACTACACTTCTAAAATATTGGTCTCTTAGTACAGCTAAAAGAAATAAAAGGGCAATGGCAATAGGTATTACGACCAAGTAATCTTGATAGTCTACGTGTAAGGTGTGTGGTAGTGGATTGGTAAATGGAGAAAAGATAGTCTTAAATTCGTCAAACCTATCCAGCCAGTAGTAGATTACGCCCAGTAAAAAATAAACAATGGAAAAGCCAAAAACAGGGGTTACCCATTCCCGCCAAATAAATGGCCTAAATATGATCAGTGCTATCCATAGTAAGAGAAACATAACGATAAATGGGAAGTATACCAAGCTACCGATAGCGACAATCATTCCTAAGTCGAACATTAATCCTTTTACGTCTGCTTGCTTGTAAATCGCGAAGAGCTTGCTCATCATCCAGATTGTGATAAAGTTACAGATCAGGGTGGGTGATAAAACTAAAAAGGGCAAAAACAGACTGACTAAGGTCATGAAGAGCAAGGCTGTCAGAAAATTGGGTTTACCCAAGAAATTGAAATGATTTACAATTTTATTCAGTAGCAAGGCCTGCAATAACGTTAGAATCAAAGTCAATAGAACGTTGGATACAGGTTGGAGCCCTGCGCCAATCTCGATGTTAAAGAGATTGTTGGCGGCGGGTTCAAGTAGGATCGGTCTTAATTCTTCAGGGAGGTGTAAGAATACCCCCAAGCACAAAAAAGTTCCAATAAGCGATACGAATAGTATGTTGATTGGCGTAAACTTTCTGTGTTGTCTGATGATCATAATTTCGAAATACTTTGGATAGACTTAGGAGTTTCTCTTCTCTAGTTTTGTTACTTTTTTGTCTATTGTAAACAAGTATACGAAAACTCCAACAACGATAGTTAAAAGCACTAAGACTACAACCCATATTTTTCCTGAGCTGCGAAGGCCCTCTGCCATTTCAATCTCTGATGATTGAGCGTAAGAGGCCAGTGTTGTTATTAGTGTAAAGATGGAAAGTAAACTAATTTTTTTCATATGTAAATGATTTCTTTTTTAATCGCCATATGGAATATCCAAACTGTTTTCGCCAGTGTTTGTGTAGTCTGTACTACATGGATATTTCATACGTAAATAATTCAACAGAATAAGATTATCTATGCGAATATTCAGTTCTTTTCTACTAAAAACGAATACCGCTTTTAAAGTTCATATTAATCGATTTGATTCGCTTTGCGCTCTAATAATGCCACGCGGTACCTTAGGGTGCAAATCCATACGCCAGTAAGTATCCAGCCGATCACTGCAGAATAGAAAATAGGACGCATATTATTGTCCATATCTAAATCTCCAAAAGTAGAGTTCCCTCCGCTTCCTGGGTGCAAAGAGTCTGTCATCTTAGGTAGGATATACATGAGCACAATCATGATAGGGAAAGCGAAAATATTATAGACCGCTGATATTTTAGCTCGCTTCTGTTCTTCTTCTAGTGTATTTCGTAATACTAAGTAAGCCAGGTACATGAGTGTGGCAATAGCGGAGCCATTGGTTTTGGAGTCACTTGGCCACGCTTCACCCCAAGTGATATTGGCCCATTGCATTCCGGTCAGTAATCCCAAGAAACAAAAGATGACACCTGTGTTTACTGCTTCAACAGCTATGATGTCGTGTTTTGGGTTACCTCCGTTTAGGTACTTTACACTGTATACTACAGAGATTGCATATAGCGTAAACATTGCAAACCACATAGGGACATGGAAGTAAACGTTTCTTATCGTTTCATGGAGAAGAAATAGTTTTGGTACCGGTCCCATAAATCCAGCGACAACAGAAGCACTAACTAAACATGCTGCTAATATTTTCCACCAGTTTTTTCTCATTTTTTACGTGTTGTTTTAATCCCTCCAAAGGTAAGGAAATAACAATAAAGAAATGGCAACAGTTACGACATTAATTGCCACAAGAACGCCAATTTCATTGTAACTTTCTACTCTATCTACTCCCTGTAATGCATTTTGGGAAAGGGTAATCAATACAATCAATAACGGGATGATTATGGGGAATGCTAAAACTGCCATCATGGTGCTGTTGTTGCCCGTTTTGGCGCTTATTCCGGAAACCATTGTGAATACGGTTGCAAAGCTTATTGCCCCTAAGAATACAGCTATGAAATAAAATAGGGGATCCCCAACAGGGTTTTTAAAGACTAAGGAATAAATCACGTAAGCGATGACAGAAAGTACAGTCATCAGTATGATATTGTAAATGATTTTGGAGAGTATGATAGATTTGGGACTCGCGATGGAGTAGTAGTACAGTTGTCGATACTGGCTTTCCTGTACAAATGATCTGCTAATTGCATTTATGGAAGCGAAGAGCAGGATAATCCAAAATAAAGCATTCCAAATTAGGGTGTCTACTGTTTTGAATGCTTGGTAGCAGACGAAAACGGTAGACACCACATATAGCAGGATGCCGTTTACGGCATGTTTAGAACGCCACTCTAAAGTAAGATCTTTGTTGACTAAAGTCGTGATTTGCTGTAAAAGACTCATGTATCACAAAGATACACAATTTGCAGTGTACAGCCTTTACTTTTGGAAATTAAGCCTTTGAGATTTCTGATTTTGCTTTTTCTGTCAAATCTTCCGTTTTACGGGCTATTTTATCGGTAGCGTCTGACGCTTTACTTGCCCAATCTGAGGTTTTTTCAGAGACTTTGTTTAGCACATCTCTGCCCGCATCTTTTGCTTTAGATTTCCACTCTCTTAAGTCTTCTTTAGCCTCTTTAGCTAAGCGAGATGCTTTCTTTGCTTCTCTTTTTGAAAGCTCCTTAAGCGACTTGGTTAAATCCTTGATACCGTCATTGGCTTTGTCCAATGTTTTCTTTCCGTCCTCTGTACCCAATAAATAGTAAGCAGCGGTTCCAACTGCCAATCCTAACAATGCAAATGCAACTAATCCATTCCTATTTTTCATCTTTATAAAATTTGTTTTTTAAATGGTGATGAAGCGATCAGATTTATTCTTACCTCTGTTTGATTTGAATAAGCGTAGTCGTTTCATGACTAAATATTTGTTTATTTTTCAGTTCGTTATTATAATCAATAAACAACCATCGTTCCAAAAAGTTTTCTGGGAAAATGGATTAACAAAATTTAACCGAAAGTGGTTGTTTTAGCTTTTATTGTGTCAGACTTTTCTGGCTGGACTGTAAGGTGTATAGGTGATGGTACAATCCAGAGCCTTTTGATAACAGCTCGACATGATTACCAAAATCTGCTACTCTGCCTTCGTCGATTACCAAGATGTTATCTGCATTCTTTATGGTGGAAAGACGGTGAGCAATAATGATTGAGGTTCGGTTTTTCATGAGTTCTTCCAGGGCTTCCTGAACGAGTCTTTCTGATTCGGAATCTAATGACGAAGTGGCTTCATCTAATATAAGAATTGCAGGATCTTT
>JAITLW010000153.1 GCA_031277715.1 Sphingobacterium sp.
GGCATAGCACAACCTGTTTTACAGAAAACAGCATAAACCGCTGGAACATTGAACAATAAAATTGAAATAAAGAGTACACATAGATACTATGGACTGCATAAAAGCTATATTAATGCTACGATCAGGCAGAATGACGACGGATTTGAGCCCGGGATAATAGAGGGATCACAGTGGTTTATCCCTATGCCCCCTCCATAAACCTTCTATTATAGCCCTAGATAATCTCTATGAAATTTAAAGCAGACAGGAAGAAGTCAAGAACGTAATACAATGGAGCGAAGACACCAAAGGAGAGACGTATATATCGTATTAGAGATATTAAACTTTGAAAATTTTCTGTATCATTGCCTAGCAGTACTTAGATTATGAATATCATCTACGGAATAGATCTACTTGGGACGATGGTTTTTGCCATATCTGGCGCAATGGCTGCGAACAGACAAGGCATTGATGTTTTTGGCGCAACCTTTATGGGCTTTGTTACAGCAATTGGAGGTGGGTCCTTGCGCGATGTATTTTTGAACATACGTCCCGTTTGGGTTGAAGACAGTAACTATCTAATCGCTATATTCGTTGGTGTCTTTATTTCAATAGTTGCTAATCGACATCTCTACAATTGGGCAAAAACCTTAACATTATTCGATGCCATTGGAATTGGCTTTTTTACCGTAGTGGGGACGCAAAAGTCCCTAGATTATGGTAGCAGCAATATTGCTGCCATTATGTTTGGGATGTTTTCCGCAGCTATGGGAGGTGTAATCCGAGATACTTTAATGAACGAGACACCTCTTATTCTAAGAAAGGAGATTTATGCGTCAGCATGTTTATTCGGAGCCCTTCTATTTGTAATTCTAGAGTATTTTGGTTTAAGCAGAGGATGGAATGCTTTTATTTCGGCTTCTTTTGTAGTTGGGGTACGATTGATATCTGTAAAATACAACCTATCTTTACCGACAGTTTCCCCCGTCGAAGACAAGAAAAGCTAAAGAGCTTCCAGTAGTCGCTCAAAAGACATTCCTCTAGAAGCCTTAAGCAACACAAAGCATCCAGATATTGTAGCCATAGGAATAAGTGCATCTGTTGTACTTTCATAAAACTCAGCCCCTTCACATTTGTGCTTATAAAACTCTTTTCCTACAAAAATAAGCCTTTCTAATAACAGCTCTTTTGCCTTTTGAATAACAAGTCCGTGTTCTTCATAAGAATCTTCACCCAACTCAAACATATCCCCCAGAACCATTACCTTACGCTCCGCAGTGAGCACCTTCATATTATCCAACGCAGCCGCCATACTACTGGCATTCGCATTATAGAAGTCCGCAACAACTGTATTTCGATCTGTTTTGGTAATCTGTGACCGGTTATTTTTGGGTACATAGCCCGCTATTCCTGTATTTATAGAAATTGGATCTACATCAAAGTGTAATCCGACAGCGATTGCTGCCAAAAAATTCTCCGTATTATAAGAACCTGTCAAATTCGTTGAAACTTCATATGTGGCGGAGTTGTTTCTCTCTTTCCAGGTAATAGCCAGATAAGGATTCGCAATCAACAATTTGCCTATCACATTATTTTCTGCACTAAATCCATATCGTACTACAACATCGATATGTCGCTCCATAGCCATTTCCACTAAATGAGCGTTGTCTCCTTGTAAAAATAGTGTTCCATGATGATCCTGCAAATAATCATACAGTTCTCCTTTAGCTCTCTTCACTCCTTCAAATGAACCAAAGCCTTCCAAATGAGCTTTTCCAACGTTTGTAATCAGTCCATGTGTGGGTTTAGCGATTTTCGATAAAAAAGCAATTTCCCCTTGATGGTTTGCCCCCATCTCAATAATTGCAATTTCAATATCTTTAGAGATAGATAGTATAGACAACGGGACACCAATATGATTATTTAAATTCCCTAGGGTAGCGAAGGTCTTATATCGTTGTGAGAGTACAGCATATAATAGTTCTTTAGAGGTTGTCTTTCCATTTGTTCCTGTAATACCTATTATAGGTATGTGTAATTGGTCCCGGTGATATTCTGCTAACCTCTGTAGAGCCTCCAACACATCGCCAACTAGTATATATCTTTCGTCTTTCTTACGTTTCGGATCATCCACAACTACATAACGAGCTCCGCTAAGCAGCGCTTGGTCGGCGAAAGTATTACCATCAAAACTAGCTCCTTTCAATGCAAAGAAAATACTTTCTTCTTTTATATTACGGGTATCCGTAGATATCAAAGGATACTGTTTATATATATTGTACAACGCTTCTATTTTCATGGTCTACCTATTTTGTTAAAGCAAAAATAAATAATACTTCAAGTTGTCAAAGTCTATTCATGAATCTTTTTGAAAAACGTCTTACTTAAGCTTATAAGCTATTACACTATTATTACTAAAAGTAGGGATATACAATATACGTTCTCTGGCATTAAAACCTAAATCCGCGGTATTCATCTCTCCCTGCACGTCTTGTAGCTTTTCGATTATACCATCTCCCTTTACATAATAAATCAATCCCGGCCAGCACGTCACCAGAAAGTCGCCATTTCCGATGGGTTCTATTCCATCACCTGCCTGTTCGAAACCTTGCGCCACTATAGTAACGTTCTTCTGAGAATCTACTCGCCAAAGTTCTTTACCCGCCAACACGTAAAGGTCTCCATTCAGCCATTTCAGTCCATTAGCGTTATTTACATTATCCATATACAGAGAATAGTTTCCTTCGTCTATTTTGTAAATTTTATTCTCTCTAGTATCGGACACATACACGACTCCCTCATTATCCACGGTGACATCATTCAGAAATACGGCTTCCTTAATGCCAATCTCATCAATCACATTCCCAGAAACCACATCTGCAACAATGACAACATCAATATCAGCAATATATAATAGACCTTTATGTAAAGCAAGCCCTTTAGGTGCGTTCAATCCCGAAACCCAAGTAGCATTTCGTATAGAACCATCCGTATTTAAAAGAGCTACTCCTCCCTTTCCATCCTTTTCCGAACCGCCTCCATCAATCAGAGAAACATATAACACCTCTTTTATACCATCATATAAAACAGACTCAGGAACAGCAAGCTCTTTGTTAGCTTCCCATAACTTCTCAAGTTGATGATTTTGGCCCTTTGCTGTAAAAGCAATCAGCCCGAAACATAATGCTAAAACTTTCATCCTCATAACTAATTTATTAGATTTCTTTAAATGGCCCTATGATTATAAGATGTATACTCTTCCTTTGCATACAAAATATTGTCTCCCGCCTCAACACTTTTATACGCACCGAGATATTTATTTGATCAATCTCAAAATCAGGCGTTAATTTACGTTATTAAGCCCTGATATCCAACTCTATATTTTTACAATCCCTCAACCAGATCTTCCCTATACACTTAAACAAATCTAATAAAAATGAATTTATCAACCCACAAAAAAACCGTAAGCTCGACTAGCTTACGGTACAATTGAATCAAAAACACAAATAAGTTCTTATTGAGCTCTATTTTTTTCTTCACTGCTATTTTCTCGACGACGAACAGCTTGCTTCAGGTTGCCGAATTTATAATTGAAAGTAAGTCGTATAGACTGGGTATCATTATATTGACGTATATCTGAATCATATTCTCTAAATTTGGTGTATAAATTATTCCGGTTGCTTCGAAAAACATCCGTCATTGCCAATTTGAACGAACTACGCTGGTCTTTTAAATTATAACTTATACCCACATCCGTATTGAACCTCCCTTGAATTTTATACACATTATATAAAAAAGGTGAGTTATAGCGTAAAGCCAATTCAGAAGAAATAGCCTTATTGATCTTAAAATTACTAGTTGAATTCAATTGAAAGAATGTTGATCCTTGACTCACATAATAACCTGCTATGGGGCCACGAAAGTGCATATAGATTCCCGTCAAATTATTATACATCGTCCAAAATTTACCGATGCGCGCAGGAATAGTAAGATTAAGGTAGCTTGTGTTCTGTTTCCCCAAGTTTTCTCTGGTTACCCATGTCGTCTTCAGAACAGTATCCTGTCCCATACTTTCCACCATAGCATCATTCGTAAAGTCGTGCCCTATCGCAATATTAAACATCTTATACAATGTGTAATAGAGTGAAAAACCGTTTGTATATTCTGGTTTCAAATATGGGTTACCGCGCATCGATGTCCGTTTATCAATATAATACTCAAACGGATTGAGATGTCGATAATTCGGTCTTGATACCTTTCGTGCATAATTAAGTGTGAATACGTGATTTTCGTCTTTATTATAACTCAACGAGCCCGAAGGAAACCAATCTAAATAATCCCGCTTAGTCTCTTTTTTTTCCGTGCCCGATATTCCATCTGTCACCGTATATTCAGAGCGAAGCCCAGCCTTCACCTCCCACTTATTTAACGCCATGCTATAATCAATATATCCCGCAGTTATTTGCTCTACATAATTGAATGCATTGGAACGCTGTGGATTATTTTGCCAACTATCCACAATGAGTTGATCAAACCTTATTCCGTTATCTGATTCTACGTTACTGTATTTAATCCCTACTTCCAAATTACCTTTACCAACCTTCTGCGTATAATCCGCCTTCGTAGCGAAGATCTTAATATCTGTCAATGAATTGCTCCGCTCCTTCTCTGGCGCATAGATTAGCGTTTCCCCATCAGGGAAATAGGTACGATACTCGTAATTGAGCCCAGTACTGGTTTTAAACATACTATAGTCCAAATCCACGGTCAACGTTCTACCCATCGTGTCTATCTTAAACTCATTATTGGCATTAAAGGTGTACTTATTAAATTTTTCCTTGCCCAGTGTATAAGAATTCATCACAGAATCAATCACCCCTTGCATACTTCCCATATTCGTCGTACCAGGATTGTCCTGATTTTCTACGTTGTTATTACCACTGAACTGTACCACAAATGTATTACGAAGAGATGTCTTTTGTTCTAGGCCCAACTTATAATTATGTGTGCGGTCTCTCTCTTTCAACTCGGCAAGCTGACTAAAAATAGTTTGCTTATCCCCGTCAGGAATCACACGAATAATATTCAGGGTTTCTATAGTTTTATTGTCTGTATAAGCGTAGTTACTAAAAACAGTTGTATTATCTTTCTTATAGTTTAAGTTGACAGAAGAGTTCCCCCTAAACCGCTCCCCCTGACCGACGCTAGCAACAAAAGAGCCGTTAAACCCTTCCAATTTATTCTTTTTCAAGACGATGTTAATTACTCCTGCAGCGCCCTCAGCATCATCTTTAGCAGAACGTGTACTCGAGAGTTCTATACTCTTGATTTGCCCTCCATCTGTACTCTTCAAAAAAGTAGCCAACTGCTCTCCTGTCATATAGGTAGGTCGCCCATCTATTGTAACATTGACTCCCTGCCTACCCATTAGACTGATATTATCATCTTTATCTACATTGACACCGGGCGCACGCTTTAAAACTTCGAACGCATTATTTCCCGCACTAACTGAAGAGTTTTCTACATTCATCACCATTTTCCCTTTCACGCTCTGTATCAGGGGCAACTCTCCCATTACCGTTACAGCCTCTATTTCTTTACTAACAGGGGCTAACATAACAGCTGGCAGCTCCACACCTTCGGCTTCCGTTTTGAATATGGCAGTTTCACCCTTACCAAAACCAACAGCGGTCGCTTCTATTATAAACGATCCATTAGGATAGTCTAAAATAGTATACATACCTTGATCATTTGTGACGGCTGTTTTTAAAATAGCTCTAGCAGTAGTCGTGATTAAATAAACAGAGGCTCCATTAATTGGTTCATTGTTATGATTCACAATCTTCCCTCGTATACTTGGACGTTGATTAGCCACTGCCACTGTATTACACAACACTAGAGTGATCATTAAAAAAAAAGCGTTTTTCATATTAGGCAGTCGTTACGAAATAAATCTATTGATTATTTAATAAGACGATTCATCGTCCGAAATGGTTGCATCCTTTACTTTCTTTTCCTTCTTCTTGGTCTTTTCGATATGCAATGGGGCACACTGTAGCCCTGAGCGTCTCATCACCCATTCGGTATATTTTATAGTTTCATCTTTACCATATTCTTTTTTACAATCGGAATAGGGTAGATTCCACATTTTCGATCTAATGGTTTGGTCTATTGTAACTTTTGCGCCCTCAGGAAGAAACACGACTACCGACACAGCTTCATCACGATAGGGTTCTTCAGTAGTCAATGCAAAGTGACTATCGAAGACAATCTTTCCCTTATCCTGTTTCGCTAAATAATCGATATGTGATGCACGTTCCGAGGCACTTTGATAAGTTCGTCCTTTGGCAACATAGTTATACTGTATATACGGTATATCTAATGAGTCAATATATTCGAAGCGGATGTTTATTTCATTTCGTAAATATCTCGATAGCTCCTTCTTCTTGACTGTCATTGTATACTTCTTATCACCATTATCCAACGCTGCCGCTTCTATCACCCTAATGTCCTTTTCTTCGAAATGATAAACGTTTTGTTTTTCTAGGACCTTCTCTACCTTAATGGTACTCGATTCTTTATACTCTTGTATTCCCACGAAAGAATAGAAAATAATCAGAATAACAGAAACGATCCATCCAGCCCACAAACTAAGCGACAGATATGTATTCATAGATCTCGTTTTCAACAACATTCTTAAAAAGATGTGCAATAGCGCTATAAAAGGAATTGTAATCGCCATAACTCCGGCAAGCAAAGCAATA
Organism: Sphingobacterium sp.; assembly: GCA_031277715.1. Taxonomy (GTDB): domain Bacteria; phylum Bacteroidota; class Bacteroidia; order Sphingobacteriales; family Sphingobacteriaceae; genus Sphingobacterium. Next base: position 6,744 of record JAITLW010000153.1, read on the forward strand.
AACGCCTGTCCTGTTGACAGTAATCGTAACCCTGGAAATACCATTTCATCTTGGTAACCTAAGATTCCAGTTGCAAAACCAACAAAAGTAATGAGCATACCAATGATTACCATTCCACAAAAAACGAGCATCAAAAAAGCAAAGCCCTTACCTAAAATCTGGAAAAAGGTAGATATACCCTTACCAACCGTTCTTCCTCCGTTACTCAGATGCCCTCTTACTGCCGAAAAATCATCTTTATAGCCTTCTAATTCTTCTTCAAAGTTTTTCTTAAAATTCTGAAGATTAGGCTCTTCTCCTCGCATAGACATCCGATCAGCCCGTGTAATTGCTTCTGGCATCACAATCCAAAGAATAACATACAAAAGCACTCCAGATCCTCCAAAAAGAAAGAATAATATAAACAAGACTCGAATCCATTTCGCCTGCATACCGAAATAATACCCCAACCCGCTACAAACTCCAGCGACCACCTTGTCGTCGGGATTACGCATTAATTTCTTTTCAGAAATAACACGTTTATAATCTTCCTTCGATTCATCCACGTAAGGTTCATCCTTCATTTCGTCCGCTTGCTCAAAGTCGCTAACCCTTCCCATCTGCCCAATCACCTCATTAACATCTAACATAGAGATAACTTCTTTCTTTCCAGCTTGGATTCGTTCCGTAAACATCTCGGCAATACGGTTTTCTATATCTTGTAATATCTCCCCACTATCGTCAGATTGGCTGAAATGGCGCTTTATCTCAATCATATAACTACGCAACACCTCGTAAGCATCTTCTTCAATATGGAAGACTATGCTGTTTATATTGATAATTATTGTCTTATTCATATGTATATATTTTTTTCATTATTCGTCTGTTGACAAATTGGTTTGCTTTTACTTCTTATTACCTGTTAAAGAAATTTCAACAGCATATACTAACTCTTTCCAGGTGACATCTAACTTGCGTAACACTTCTTTTCCCTCTTCAGTAATCTGATAGTACTTGCGTGGAGGACCAGAAGTAGACTCTTGCCAACTATAGCTTAGTAGGCCATTATTTTTCAGCCTGGTCAATAAAGGGTATAACGTCCCTTCAACCACGAGTAATTCTGCCTTCTTGAGTTCTGCGATTATATCCGAAGCATAAATCTCTCCTCTAGAAATTATTGAAAGGATACAATACTCAAGTATTCCTTTCCGCATCTGGATCTGTGTATTCTCTGCTATCATAACAATACAAAGTTATATCCTTTAGATGGTACTTTGCAATACACAGTACTATATTTTTTAAAAAACCAAACATAAACAGCTGTAATTCAGACAAATAATTTTATTTAAATAATATTTAACAAAACTTAATTCAATAAAACAACGGTTATATCGGGCAATAATCCGAGATTTGCACCGATGAAATACCTAAAAAGCTATATCTGGGCAATCGTATGGGCGCTAGTAATGTTAGTTCTACTACTATTACCGTCAAAAAACTTTGAAGTCAAAAGCGTTACCTTTTATGAAGGCTTTGATAAAATGGTTCATTGTGGGATATTTTTCGTACTATGTATAATACTCTACTGGGAATCTATCTTGAAAAGCAAGAGGTCTGTAAATAAATGGACAAGTATTCTCAAAATTGTGTCCAGCACTGTTATATTTGCCTTTGCAACAGAGGCTGCTCAACAATACTTATCCCCTACAAGAACAGCAGACTTATGGGATATTGTTGCAGATATCATAGGTATAGGAATGGCGACATTTGCCTTCATATTTTTTTATAAAAGAGAAAAATGAAAAGAAGAAAGTATACACCCTGGTTTTTAGTCTTGCTTATAGCAGTCCTTACGGTAGTACAGTCCTGTAGTATTTTCAAAAAGGACTGTGGCTGCCCCAAGCCGTTATCTGGCAAGCGGAAATAAAAGACAAGGCAACATCACGCGCGGGCAATAGTCAACACGCTGACTTTAGCGCCAGATAGCTTAAGAATTCTACCCGCCTCACTTAAGGTCGCACCGGTAGTCAGTATATCATCGACCAATGCAACATGTTTATCTTCTAGCATGCTATATTGTGGATTGATACTAAATACTCCTTCGACATTTTCGTATCGTTCTGATCGATTTTTTTTCGTTTGACTTATACTGTATACCTTTCGTATCAGCACATTCTCATGGACAGGTATACCTAGAGATTCCGACAAGCCTCTAGCAAACTGAAATGCCTGATTATAGCCTCTCTCTCGGCGTTTTCTATTATGAATAGGAATAGCGATCAACATATCAAATCCCTGATCTTTAGCTATATCATTTATTATCCTTCCATACATTTTCCCCAAAAAGCGCCCAATCTGAGGTCTATTTCCGTACTTTAACTGATGTATAAGTCGTTCTACCCTTGAATTTTTAGACAGGTACAACATAGACATAGCCACCTCAAAATCCAACTTACCCCATAGCTGTCTCGCGGTCTCATTATTTACATCATGATGAAAATCTGTTAAGGGTAGATGATATAAGCATTCGGTGCATAATATAGATTCATGAGCAAACAATGCCGTATCACAGGCTAGGCACAAATTGGGCAATAGCACGTGGAGTAAGTCCCTTACAAAGTGAGTTATATTCACAACTAGTTTACCTTGGTATAAAGTAAACTTAACAAAATATATCGGTTAAATCTAACTAGTTAGTTTTCTCTTTTATAGCCAACTGCCCACATGCGGCATCAATATCCTTTCCTCGGCTCCTTCTTACATTAGTCACCACACCTTGACTTCTTAAATAGCTTGCAAAATCCTCAATTTTGTCTGCTTCAGCGTTTACAAAATCAGCCAAGGATATTGGGTTATACTCTATGATATTAACTTTACAAGGCACATGCTTACAAAATTTTGCCAGCTCTTTAGCGTCCTGTAACTCATCATTAAAATTATGGAATACGATATATTCAAATGTAACAGGGTTTTTCGTCTTAGCATAGTAATACCTCAGCGCTTCAGCTAAAGCGGTCAACGAATTCTGCTCATTAATGGGCATGATCTCATTTCGCTTTTTATCGTTAGCAGCATGCAATGACAGAGCAAGGTTAAAACGCACCTCGTCATCCCCGAGCTTCTTTATCATCTTAGCAATACCCGCCGTAGATACTGTAATACGTTTTGCCGCCATATTTAATCCATCTGCCGCAGTTATACGTTCCACAGATTTCATCATGTTAGCATAATTAAGTAGTGGCTCCCCCATTCCCATATACACAATATTACTGAGGGGTTGTCCATAGTTTTCTTCTGCCTGTTTGCTAATAAGTACTACTTGATCATAGATCTCATCTGCATTTAGGTTACGCTTACGATCCATATAACCCGTCGCACAGAACTTACAGGTCAGGCTACACCCCACCTGCGAACTGACACAAGCAGTCATCCGGTCTGGCGTTGGAATCAGCACCCCCTCTATGATATTTCCATCATATAAGGAAAAACTACTTTTTATTGTTTTGTCACTACTTATTTGTGATTCCTTGACCTTAACATAATTAATGGAAAAACTCTCTTTCAATTTTTCTCTGAGGCCTTTACTGAGATTACTCATTTCCTCAAAATCTGTAGCGGATTTTTGCCAAATCCACTCATAAATTTGTTTGGCCCGGAATCCCTGTTCGCCCATATCCACTAACTTGGCTTTCAATTGTTCCAATGAAAGGCTCCGTATATCTATCAATTTTGTAGTACTCAACACGATACAAAGATACGTCAATTTTCCCTTTTTCACCATTTTTTGTTTTTTGAATCGAGTCTGTTACAAGATATTCTAAAGTAGTATTCCTATATTGTGCACAAAACAGCTAAACACAATGAAACAATATTTCTTTATCTCAATTATCACTGGAATAGTATTAATGAGCTCATGTGGTTCAAATAAATATTCCGCAACGGAAAAAGTATATAAGAAAAAAGCAAAGGAGTTTGCAATACAGTATAAAGAAGCTCCTGTAAAAGGGCAATTGGAAAAAATAGCGAGCACGGATAAAGAGTGGATTGCTTCTATCAATTTCGGAATTCGCAAACCGAATTATGTAATGATTCATCATACGGCACAAGATTCCTTAGCACAAACAGTAAAAACATTTCATAACGCTAAAGCAGGTGTCAGCTCTCATTATGTAATTGGTCGAGATGGCAAAATCGTGCAAATGGTCAATGATCTATATCGTGGCCATCATGCAGGCGCAGGACGCTGGGGCAACGATACAGACTTAAACTCTTCCTCTATCGGCATAGAACTTGATAATAATGGAACTACAGATCCTTGGACAGATAAGCAAATACAAGCGCTTCTTAAGCTACTAAGCTCCCTCAAAGAAAGTTACAATATCCCACAGGCAAATTTTATAGGACATATGGACTACGCTCCAACACGTAAAAACGACCCATCACGTTTCCCGTGGAAAATTCTCGCTGACAAAGGCTTCGGATATTGGTACGATGAATACCTAGAAAATGTTCCCTCGGGGTTTGAACCTAGGTTGGCTCTTAGAATAATTGGTTATGATGTGAAGAATCTAGATGCTGCAATAAAGGCATTCAAACAACATTACATTCAAAAAGACACAAATTCTGCCCAACTGACAGAATACGACCTCAAGGTCCTATATTCCATCTTTAAGAAATATTTATAAAAAAAGGGGCTAAAGCCCCTTTTTTTATAAAATTACTTTACAACCGATCCATACAGATCAAAATCCTCGGCCCGTTCTATAGCAACGTTCACAAAATCCCCTATCCGAAGATAGTTGTCTTTTGCGGCGATGATAACCTCATTGTCAACCTCTGGAGAATCATACTCTGTACGTCCTATATAATAGTCTCCATCTATACGATCGACCAATACTTTATAAGTATTTCCCACCTTAGATTGGTTGATATCGTAAGAAATCCCTTGTTGAACCTCCATGATCGCGTCTACCCGCTCTTGCTTAACCTCTTCCGGAACATTATCCTCAAGATTATGAGCATGAGTCTTCTCTTCATGCGAATAAGTAAAACAGCCCAATCGATCAAAACGTGTACTTTCTACCCAAGCTAACATCTCCTCAAAATCCTGCTCTGTCTCACCAGGATATCCACAGATCAAGGTAGTACGCAATGCGATATCTGGTACTTTATCCCTTATTCTATTCACAAGGTCAATTTGCTTTTGCTTCGTTGTACCCCTACGCATAGAAGTCAACATATTATCTGTAATATGCTGTAGAGGCATATCCAAATAGTTACAGATGTTGCTTCGCTCGTTCATGGCATCCAATATGTCCATAGGAAATCCCGAAGGATAAGCATATTGCAGACGAATCCAATCAATCCCCTCAACATCTGACAAATGTCTTAACAAATCAGAAAGGTTTCTTTTGCCATATATATCCAACCCGTAATACGTAAGATCCTGGGCAATAAGAATAAGCTCCTTCGTACCGTTAGATGCGAGAAATTTAGCTTCTTTTACTAAATCATCGATAGATTTTGACACATGCTTACCTCTCATAAGCGGTATAGCACAAAATGAACAGGGACGGTTACACCCTTCTGCGATCTTAAAATATGAAAAGTGAGAAGGTGTTGTCAACAATCGCTCACCTAGAAGCTCATGCCGATAATCTGCCCCAATCGATGAAAGTAAATCTGGTAAATCATTCGTTCCAAAATATGCATCTATATTAGGAATCTCCGTCTGCAGCTCGGGTTTGTACCGCTCAGACAAACATCCCGTTACAATTACCTTATTTATCTTACCTTGATCCTTCAACTCGGAAAATTGTAGGATTGTATCTATAGACTCTTGTTTCGCATTATCAATAAAACCACAGGTATTAATGACCACAATATCATTGGCCTGTATATTATTTGATTCATGCACGACGTCGATCTGATTTCCCTTCAATTGTCCCATCAAGACCTCACTATCGTGAATATTCTTTGAACAGCCCAACGTAACTACGTTTACCCGTGGTTTTGCTGTCAAAATTGTCGCTTTTGTTTGCTTTGTTTTCATTTTATAGTTTTGAGTAGTACGAAATGAGTACCAAAGAATACCCTTTCCCTCTCTTTAACAATGGATCAGCAACCCCAAATCAGATTACATTACCGCGTTATAACAATACCGGTTATCCTATTTAAATAATGAATCGACGAAATCTTTCTTATTGAAAAGCTGTAAGTCACCTATCTTTTCTCCAACACCGATGTATTTCACTGGGATTTTAAATTGATCTGATATCCCAATTACAACTCCACCTTTCGCTGTTCCGTCCAATTTTGTCAAAGCTAAGGCGTTGACATCTGTTGCTTGTGTAAACTGCGAGCACTGTTCTATCGCATTTTGTCCCGTTGATGCATCTAATACCAATAGAATCTCATGAGGTGCTCCTGGGATAACTTTCTGCATTACATTTTTTATTTTACCAAGCTCATTCATCAACCCGACCTTGTTATGCAATCGCCCAGCCGTATCAATAATCGCCACATCATCGCCATTGGATACAGCAGACTTAATCGTGTCGAAAGCTACCGAGGCTGGATCCGATCCCATAGCCTGTGCAACCACCCTAACTCCAACACGCTCACCCCACAGCTTAATTTGATCCACAGCTGCAGCTCTAAAAGTATCCGCTGCTCCTAAAACAACTTTGTTGCCTGCAGATTTCAATTGATGTGCTAGTTTCCCTATAGTCGTTGTCTTCCCCACCCCATTTACACCTACTACCATAATAACATATGGTTTGTGATTACCATATTCAAAACTTTGGAAGTCATCGCTATTATTTTCGGCTAGGAGAGCTTGGATCTCTTCCTTTAGTAGCCTATTAAGCTCATCAGTTCCGACATATTTATCCTTTGCCACACGTTGCTGAATACGGTCTACGATCTTCAAAGTCGTTGTAACTCCTACATCAGAGGTTACTAGAACCTCTTCGAGATTATCCAGAACATCGTCATCTATTGTTGTCTTACCAACTACAGCCTTAGTAATCTTTGATAGAAAACCCTCTTTGGTCTTTTCTAATCCTTTGTCCAGAGCCTCTTGTGCTTCAGGAGATTCTTGCTTCTTCTTAAAAAAATCGAATAAACCCATATTTCAAATTTAAAAAAAGTAAGAAGATCAAAAGCATATCTATAGACCAATGGTCTTCCGTCTTTACGCTCTTCTCATGTTTAGGAAGCAAATATACTAAAAAAGCCCTTTCGGCTTATGCACCAAAACGGCTCTTCAACTTTTTAAAGAAAAACTTTAAAAAAGGAATATTTTTCTGCTTATTTATTTGCTGCAGCAAGAACGTCTTTAACGTTGTCATTGTGCACCATGCTTTCTTTGAAAGTATAAGCTCCTGTTTTAGGAGACTTCGTTGTGATGATTACTTTTGTATACTCTTTACCACCACCTTTTTGTAACGATGCTACCGATTTCTTTGCCATAATTATATTTTTTAACTTGGATTAGGTTGATACCTAACCAAATATGATTTACTTAATTTCTTTATGAACAGTCACTTTTCTCAATACAGGATTGAATTTCTTCAATTCTAAACGCTCTGTTGTGTTCTTTTTGTTCTTCGTAGTGATGTAACGTGACATACCTGGAAGACCACTTTCTTTATGCTCAGTACATTCTAAAATAACCTGTACTCTATTTCCTTTTTTAGCCATTGTTTTACTTTATTTTATTCATCCAAAGATGAATCGATTTCATGAATATCTTTAATTAACAGGCAATTATCTACTAAACGTATCCTTTTTTGATAAATTTACTGATAACCGAAGTAATTCCGTTTTTGTTAATTGTTTTAATCGCAGACGTAGATACTTTCAAAGTAATCCAACGATCTTCTTCAGGAATGTAAAAACGCTTAGTTTGTAGATTAGGGTAAAACTTACGCTTGGTCTTAACGTTCGAGTGAGATACGTTATTTCCTTTTAATGCCGTTTTGCCTGTTAAGTCACAAATTCTTGACATGATATTTATTTTTAATGTTGTCTATTTACATAAATCACCTTTGCACTCTCTGCAAAGAGTTTGCAAATATCTATATTTATTTTTGGATTTACAACAATTAGGAATAGAAATATTTTTCTAAAACATTCTATATTCGTGGAGTCCTTGCAAAGGTATGTGTTTTGAAATATTTTCTCCTTCTTTGCCTCTGAAAATAGTTTTCAACAATTAACATTATCGGTACTCCAAGAAAGGAGAGGTTTATGCCGTGAGCCACCACAAAACAGCGACCCTCCAGGAGCTTTCTAGCTAATATCAGAATTTAATCCCAAATTTGTATAAGTTTGTCGACCGAATAGAATATGCTACAAAAGACAAAAGGAATAGCCCTAAAGACTACAAATTATTCAGAGAGTAGCATTGTTGCTCAAATTTTCACAGAAAACCTTGGTTTACAATCATACTTAATCAATGGTGCGAGAAAACCAAAGGCCAAAA
>JAITLW010000212.1 GCA_031277715.1 Sphingobacterium sp.
TTTTAATCACTGATTGTGTTCCAAAAGAAGCTGAAAAATCAACCGTTGGTTTTCCTATTTGCCCTTTCTTTGTTTCGATCACTACAACTCCATTAGCCCCTCTAGCACCATAAATTGCCGTAGCCGAAGCATCTTTAAGTACTGTTATAGAGGCTATATCAAAGTTACTGAGCGCGGAGCTACTGAAGTCCTCCATAGGAAAACCATCTACCACATAAAGAGGTGCGCTACTCTGTGTAAGAGAGTTACCGCCACGAATAACTATGTTAGCATTCTGACCAGGTTGTCCATCATTATTAGATACTTGTACACCTGCAATACGTCCTGCCAAAGCTTGATCAAAGTTGACCACAGGTGCTTTTTCCATTTCTTTTATGTCCGCAATTCCAACTGCCCCTGTTAAATCTTTCTTTAGTACAGATCCATATCCTATTACTACAACTTGATCGAGTCCCTTTTCGCCAAGCACCATTTTGACATCAATAACTTTCTGCTTACCAACCTTTATTTCTTGATTTTGAAAACCAATAAATGAAAAGACAAGGATACTTTCTTCATTCGGAACACTGATTGCATATGTACCATTAGCCCCTGTTACCACCTTAGTATCTTGTCCCTTAATATTGATAATAGTCCCTGGCAAAGGGTTACCTTTATCGTCAGAAATCTTCCCTCTAATGGTTATTATCTGATTTTTAGCACCCTCAAATTGACTTTTAACTTGTTTCTTTGATATTAACACTGTTTTGTTCTCTATTTCATAGGACACAGGTTGTTCCTTTAAAATCAATTCTAAAGCATCTTTCAATGTTTTTCTTTCAAAGTTCAGTGTTATTGGGGCTGTGCCTTCAAGGTCCTTTGATATATATAATATATCCACATTTGCTTGCTTTTGAAGCTCTCTAAACACCTCCTTTAAAGAAGCGTTCTTAAGCTTCAACTGAATATGCTGACCACTTACGGTAGTGGCCCCAACATTCAATACCATAATCAGGATAATACTGACAATAATTTTCATCATAATTAGGAAATACCTCATCCCAGTCCAGAGTGTGGCCAGACGTAGGGTTAACATCTTTTTTTTGTACATTTGATTAGTTAGGTTTTAAAAAGATTTATAATCGACGGTTTATTTTGCCTGACTATTGCTTTGTTTATTTAGCAGAGCTATCAACCTAGAGGTGGTACGAACACCTCTGGGTTTTTATTCAAAGAAATAGTAAATTTTTCATTACTATATCATAACGGTAATCCTCCTTCCCTCTTTCTTAAATGACAGTACCTTAAGCTTCTCCAAATAACGCAGCAATTCTTCAACTTCACGTTTCTTCGAAAACGCCCCTCCAATACGTTTGCCAGCAATTTCCTTTTTATCAACATAAATATCGACATCATACCAACGAGCTATATCTCTAAATATGGTTTCAATCTCTTGATCATCGAACACAAAATATCCGCTTTTCCATCCCAGTACAGCATCAATATCTGCTCGCCTTTTAGCAAGTTTCGCATTAGGAATGCTAATAGATTCTTGTCCTGGTGATAATTTAAAACGTTCACTTCCTTTTGACACATGTACCTCTCCTTCTATCAGAGTAGTAACGATACGCTTGTCTTCTTTATATGCAGACAAATTGAAACTAGTGCCAGTAACGAGAGTTTCCGTATCTCCCGCTCTAACGACAAAAGGCTGTTTTACATTCTTGGAAACCTCAAAATAAGCTTCTCCCTCCAATTCTACCGTACGCGTATTGGCTGTAAATAGAATGGGGTATTTTAACTTGGAAGCGGTATTTAACCAGACCTTAGTGCCATCTGGCAATGTTATTTTGTAATTCCCTCCTATTGGGGTAGCAACTTCATTGGTATCTACCTTTGTCAATCGACTATTACTGTTAGTTTCATAAACAAGCTGTCCATCGTTCAACTTATTTACCAGAATGGCATTATTCTGTAAGAACACCCCCTCCTCCAATGCATCTAAATCAACTACTGACCCATCTCCCATAGTTAGTGTAGCCGAATACAATCCGGGTTGCACCACTTTGCTCACCCCTGTGGCCACATCCAGTTGCAGATATTTTGATTCATATGGCTTCGTCTGCCAAACTACCAAGAAAAATACCATAACAGCAATCGCAGTGAGACCAAGCCCCCACTTCACTGTCCTGAAACTCTTTTTGGGAGAAAATCCTATCTCTTCTTCCAAACGTTTCTTGATTCTAGCTTTTATGAACAGGGCATGCTCCTCGTTCGACCATACAGAAAGCTGAGGATCGATTTCTGCATCAATCCAAGCCTCAACCATACGCTTCTCTTGGGAAGTACAATCTCCTCCCACGTATCTTTCCAATAACAACTTCGCTTCTTCTATTCTCACTTTAATACTTAGGTTTTCTTATATAGAGCCTAAAAAGAAGAAGAGGTATTAGATAAAAATGAAAAAAAATAAAAATACTTTCTACGACATAAAAATCAGTAGAATATATCGGATACTGGAACGTATCCTTCGTAGGGAGTTATTAATTTGCTTTTTGACTGTATGCTCAGAAATATTTAATGAATCGGCTATTTCTTTATTCGAAAGACCATTCTCTCTACTTAAAACAAAAATCTCTTTCATCTTTTCGGGAAGATGATCGACATGCTTTTCTATCAATGAAGCTAACTCTTTGGCATCATACTCCTTATCTAGGGAAGGGTAATCGTGCTCTACATAGTAAATAAATGACTGAATGCTCTCGGTCATCCGTTTACTACCTAGAATATTTTTCAATGCCTGGTTTCTGGTTATTGTTATAAGATAGGCGTTCAAGTTACGTACAGAGAGCAAACTCTCTCTCACACGCCATAACTTCGTAAATACCTCCTGCACCACATCTTCAGCTTCATTACGATCCTTCACTATGTTTACAGCATAAACAAACAAGCGTTCCCAATACTTATCATAAAGCATTAAGAACGCCTTCTCATCTCCTACTGAAACACGCGTCAATAAAATTTGCTCTTCTTCGTGACACTCCATAACAAGAATCAAACACACATTAAACAAAATCTATTTAGTACTACCTAAATAATTAGGTAGTTATAGAAATTTTACTTTAAGAAATATTCAAAAAATGTATATATCATCTCTGTAGCATCTTCTGTCAATGAATGAGTAGGTCGATTAGTCATTGCCACCCTTTCCTTCTTGCCCAAAAGTTTATTTACTTCGACACTATGGTTTAATGCTCGCCATTGCGTGACAGGATCTTCTGCTCCCCCCGAGACCAAGAAAGGTCGAGGTGCCATCAAGGCATGTAATTCGTGCAGATTTCTATTATCTTTCCGTAGCTGGTTGTATACACCGTGCGCTGGGTTGCTCTCCGTGATGAGTCCCCTATTCCGCCAGGGTTTTGAATGAAAACCGAGATACCATGGTTCCCAATAGTTTATAGACTCTCTGTCTTCTTGCATTACAATACCAGGATCTGACCATGCTGCGGCAGCAAAATTGTCCGTAAGACAAGAAGCAAACATCGCCCACTTTCCGCCGAAAGAATGTCCAACAATACCAATCCTCTCTTTATCTACGTTTTTAGAATTAGCGAGTACATAATATGCATTATTTGCTGCATAAGCAAGCATAGATAGTGGTTGAACAGATACAGAATCAATAGAAGGGTAGTACAGAGAAAATTCATTTCTTTCTGAGGCTTCCTTGGTACCAATCGCCAACGTCACAAACCCTCTATTAGCCAACTGTTTGGCAAAATCCCGCCAAGGGCGCCAAGGCCTACTTTTACTGCCGATTCCTATAGAACTCTCTGCATCATAGAACACACTAATAACAGCTGGCATTTTACTGCTTGCATTTTTGGGGACCAATAGATATCCCTTTGTCCATTCATTTGGTGTCCATTTAAAACGTACACCATACTGCGTATAAGTATCTTCGTAAAGCGTATCTATATATTCAAATCGTTGTTGGGCGTAGAGTTCTGGCCAGCGCCCTAGATAGTTTTCCCAATCATGCTTGATTTCTGCTTTCCGTTTTGTCCAATCCTTTACAGACCGGACCTGACTTCCGTCATTAAACACAAGAGGCGATTGAAAATGTCCAAAATCTTGTTCCAATGAGTCGGGCGGATAGAAATAAGGCTTTATCTTCTCAGTCAAAGGAGATTTTTGTGCCAATAACAATTGACTCAAAAATAGGGAAAGGATAAAAAAACTAATTTTTTTCATATTCAATAGTTTTTGCCTTCGCCAAAGCTTGGGTCGTTAAATAATACTTAGCTAACATAAAAGACTTTTCCCAGTCCGGTAATCCTTTGGCTCTTCGATAAGATACAAACTGTGCCAGAACCTTTGCAAAATGATCCTCGTGACTTAAATATAGATCTTGTGGGATGACGATTTTGTAACCTTCTTTCCCCTGGATAATATCTAGTCCAGGCAAGTCTTTTATAGATTGTAGCGATTGTCTTAGCTCACGTTCAAACTGATTATTAGCTTTACTAGGAACAACGAATACCGCCATAGCCCCTTTCTCATCAGGTTTAATCTCTAGTCGAAACTTCTTGGTATCAAATTGTGCTGAAAACTGATCTCCACTATTGTCCAAAGATTCTACCTTCCACTGGACTGCAATAGAAACAGGTATCTCTTTAAAACTAAAAGCCATTTTTCCATTACTATATACAGCCAAATCTCCATTCTTTGTTTGAGCATCTTTTAGCATGCTAGGGTACTGTTTCAAACCTGTAGATCTCTCAAAGTCACTTTTCAACAATTTAGTCTGCCATCTAAACGAGCTATCTAATTTCAAATCCTTACTTACATCAATAACTTGCTCAGAAGAAAACATCCAATATACCAAGTCAATATAATGAGTTGTGACATCGACCAGCCCTTCTCCCTGCTGTAAGGTATTGTAAAACATAGCCGGGCGAATTAGGGGCTTGCCCGAAACCTCCTTGATAAAATGATGGGTACTATTAAATTGCACTGCGGCTTCAGAACCGTCCTTATTAATCCCTCCCGAAAATTTAGTATCATTCAGAAGAGATTTAACAATAAGGTTCTTGATGTCATAACGTTCAGTCATTATATCATATAACAGTGGTGCAGGATTAGCATTGAACAATTCCGAAAGCTTATTATACCCCTCTTCATTTATTACTAAAGGCTTATCCGCAAAAACATCCTTACCATGTTGTACAGACTGTGCCATAAAGTCTATTTTCCGCTGATTATCCCCTGCCAGTACAACGACATTTCCAGTATTAGCGACAAATGCTTTCTCTAGAAAATCATTACCATAGTAGGAAATTACCTTCCAGTCCGTTGGATCATCATCCCTCGAATTATACTGCTGGATAAGCTTCTGATAGGCTTCTGCAGAACTTGACGTATCCGCAAAAAGATATACCTCTGGTCCTATGTCCGTATTCTTGTATTTCTGTACAAGAGCGGCGTGAAAATGCTCAGGCTGTATAACCAAAAGTTCAATCTGATCCGTATCTCCTGACGGGGACTTCCCCCCAGAGCAACCAAAGCTCAATAAGCAAAGGGCACTCCACAGATAGTTTTTTCTATGTAATTTCATGTTTACCATTTACGAATTTTATGTCCCTTGACTGCGTAGAATATCAGATACAGATAACACGGAACCAAAACCCAATAAGCTGCTTTCAGATCGAATACATCAGCATAGTGTCCATATATCATTGGCATTATTGCATTTCCGCATAAGCCCATAATCAACAGAGCTCCTCCCTGTTTAGTAAATCTTCCCAAATCACTCAAAGCCAATGGCCAGATACCAGCCCAGACTAGCGAGTTCGCAAATCCTAACAAGACAATAAACCAAATCGAGATATCTGCTTTATGCCCTAACAGCGTAATATCTCCACTCAGGTAGACTATTCCCAAAGATAGCAGGAGTCCTAAAACCGTACATACCCTCAGAGCGGTAACCTGACTCATCACCTTAGGAATTAAAACAATACCACATAGATACCCTACTATAGTGAGAAACAAAGTGTAAGAAGGGAAAACCTTTGCTTCCAGTAGGTCGATATCCATTGAACCTGCATATCCGATAATCGTATCAATCGAAATGATTTGAGTACCTACATGCAGGAAAATGGCCACAGCACCTAGAATCAGATGTGGAAACTGAAAAATGCTGTTTTTTGCAGAATTGGCAGCAGCAACCGCATCGTCTTCATGTTCAGTATCGATTTCTGGTAAAGGAGAAAATCGGACTAACAGTCCCAATCCCACCAGGATAAATCCCAAAACTGTATAGGGGGCAATTACTCTGCGGATAAAAACATCCAGCTCTCGGGAGCGTTGTACCACGTCCATTGTTTCCAAATTCTTAAACAAATCAGAATCTGTAGCACGTAATACCACTGTCGCAAAAATCAAAGGTGCTAATATTCCTGCTGCTTTATTGCAAATCCCCATAATAGAAATACGCTGTGCAGCACGCTCTTTAGGTCCCAATATCGTTACATAGGGATTAGCCGCAGTCTGTAGAATCGCTAATCCAGCACCTAACGAAAAGAGTCCCACTAAAAAGACTTCATAAGTACGCGTTAGAGCTGCAGGAATAAACATAAATGCTCCAAAAGCCATAATAAAAAAACCTATCATTATACCATTCTTGAATCCTTTATTTTTAAGCAAATAGGACGAAGGCATGGATATAACTAAGTAGGAGATATAGAATGCAAATGTGACGAGATAAGACTGAAAGTTGGTTAGTTCACAGGCAATTTTAAAATAAGGTATCAGTATAGCATTGACCCAACTGACAAAACCGAACATAAAAAATAAGACACCGATGATTCCAATAGATACAATTGTCTCTCTTTGCGTCAGACTAGCCGCTGTTTTAACGTTACTTGATCCCATATTAATTAAATTTTAGGCTCCCACCCTTTAGCATATTCTCTTGACCATAAATTTTTCATAGCATTACTGTCATTCAGTATATGGCCATTTTGAGGGTTTATCTCCAATTGCTTACCTGCCCTTAGTGCGATGTTCCCTAGTTGCACCAATAAAGTACTTTTATGCCCGCTAAGGATATCTGAATTAAGGTTGCCGCTGTTCTTTATCGCAGCAAACATGTTTTGCATATGCAACGCATCCAATTGTTGAGAAGGACTGCTAAGACTTGCTGTATTGATAGGACCACTATCTTTTACTTCTTTAACCAACTTGCCCTGGATGTCAAATAATTTATACGAATTTGCCCCATCGATTTGCAATGAGCCTTTTGAACCATAAAACATAACTCCGACATTAGACCCTTCGGTAGTCATTGCATTACAGCTTCTTCCCTCCCATGTGATCATTTTATCCGGACCGAACTCAAGACTTATAACCTGTGTATCTGGCGTTTCCCAATCATCCTGATAAGCATATCGTCCACCATTAGAGCTCACACGAGTAGGGTAGTCGACCTGTAGTCCCCAACGCGCCAAATCTACCATATGTGTACCGTTATTTAACGCTTCTCCAGTTCCCCAGTTCCAGAACCAATGCCAATTATAGTGCAACAGATTATCCTGAAACTCTTTGCGTGGTGCAGGTCCCTGCCACAAATCAAAATCTAACCAAGACGGCACAGCCATTTTCTTTCCCACCCCAATCGAAGGACGGTTATTCGTATACCAAGTCTTAGCATAAAATACTTCACCTATTGTTCCATTGTGCACCTCTTCGATTCCTTTCACCACATTGGGCCAAGATCGTCGTTGATTACCCATCTGAATTACATTACCGTATTTATTCGCCGCTGCTATCAGCAACTCTCCCTCTCTAGGATTATGGCTACAAGGCTTTTCCAAATACACACTTTTGCCCGCTTGAGAAGCCAATATAGCTGCTGGTGCATGCCAATGGTCCGGTGCTGCAACTACAAAAATATCGACATCTTTACTTTCCAAAGATTTTCTAAAATCTTTAAATCCAGTTACTGCCGAATTCTGAAACTTAGTAAGTCCAGCTTTGCATTTTTCAATAGCACGGCTATCAACATCACATATATGTATCACCTCACTTTGTGCTTGACTTGCAAAGTTTTGAGCCAAAGCCGCACCACGGGAATTCACACCCATTACTGAAACCCTCATTTTCTCATTAGCACCAACAATTCTACTATAGCTTTTGGCACTAAAACCAGGAAGTATTCCTCCCAACCCCACCGCAGTCGAGGCTATCAATGTTTTCTTTAAAAAATCTCTTCTCGAATTATTATCCATAACAATAGGTTTTATTTTAAGGTTATTTCTGTTAATTTGACCGAACGTCCCTGCGAGTTTTTACTTAAATCCGCGGCCTCTATGAAAGCACATATTTCCAGTGTTTGATTGGAATCTACCGGAATATTACCTGAATCGAAGAATGTAACTATTTCTTCTAATAAAGGGGCATATCCCACAAAATCACCTAATTTGACAGCTCCTTTTTCACAGTAAACTGTACCACCAAATGCGGCGGCTCCGGTTCTAGTCCCCCTTACAGTCCCTACGCGTCCGTCTTCCCAAACTCCGACAATAACATCAGTTCCCTCAGTATGGGTTCGAGTCAGAGACTTACAGCCGACTCCCATTGCTGTTACCAACATTTCTACAGCGTGTATTCCATACCAAAAAAAATCAGGATGGCTTGGTTCAATAGTTGCAGGAGAATAGACATCCGCACCTAACACCTTACCGTATTTTCCATCCAAAATCTCTTTCATACCAGTGATATAACGTAGCGAAGAAGAAGAGAAAAATGGAACATTATATTTTTCAGACAAATTCATTATTTCCTTAGCATCTTTATAAGACGCCGCGATAGGTTTATCAATAAAGACAGGCTTTTTTGCCTTAAATACTTCACGGGCTTGTTCCAAATGCAATCTACCGTCATTCGTCTCTAGCAACACATAGTCTACTTGTTTCAACAAAGACTGTATAGAATCAACAATTTTAACATCGAGTTTCTCAATGTCTGAAGTATACTTAGGGATACGATCTGTAGCCGAAGGGATAGTTTTTGTTCCATAAGGATAAGCTGCTACGACCTTATATTCACGAAACTTTTCAGGATTATCGTGCAATGATTTTGTAAAGGCCACGGCATGAGATGTATCCAGACCGATAATACCGATACGCTTTCCTTTACTCTGAAAAATGGGGGAAGCAGATGCGGTATTCATCATTACAGCACCAAAAGCCAAGGAGCCCATACTAACAAAGTCTCTTCTAGTTAGATTTTTCATAATGCGGTTTATTATGTTATGTTATAAAGATAGTAAATAGTGTACGTACCCGAAAATATATTCGTAAATAAATTTACCCTTTATTTAATTCTTATAGTATTTATAATTCTCTTTTGTAAGGATATCGATTGGCATCAACTGTACC
Organism: Sphingobacterium sp.; assembly: GCA_031277715.1. Classification (GTDB taxonomy): domain Bacteria; phylum Bacteroidota; class Bacteroidia; order Sphingobacteriales; family Sphingobacteriaceae; genus Sphingobacterium. Next base: position 9,417 of record JAITLW010000212.1, read on the forward strand.
TTATCTATTTTCTCACTCTCAACAAAATAATCATACAGCGTCAACAACCCCTTATACCCCTGCTCTATAGGCTTTTGACAAATTAAAAAATCGATAATTCCCTTCTCTAAGTACTCAATATTACGAGTCAAATAATCGTAACCAATAAGTTTGATATTTGTAATATTATTAGCTTCAAAATACTTAGCTACGGTAGAAACACGTGAATTTGTGACAAACAAGAGGTCTACAGTATTATCTTTCAAATAAGCTGCCAGCTCTGCCATGACAGAATCATAATCGGTTCTATGGACAGTAAGCATATTAACCGTAGAGCTTGACTTATTCTCCTCAAAATAACTCTTGAAACCCGTTGCTTTCTTCAATAAGTGATGCTCTGCACCCAACTCCCGAGACACATTAAAAATAAGAATGTTTCCACCATCAGGAATAAGATACTTCGAGAGATTTCCGGCCAACTTACCCGACTGGAACAAATCCGGTCCGATATAACTTAGTGGACTGACATTGGATATATCCGAATTAATAAATACACATTTTATCTTTTTCGCCTCACATTTGTAAAAAAACTCTAATGCTTCACTAATAAACGAGGGAGCTAAAAGGATCCCGTGAAAACTATCTTTAAGGATTTTATTGGCTTCATTATTAAACGTCTGTCTATCATTCAGTTCATAATGAAAAAAAACTACCTCTATACCGTACATCCGAATCTCGGTCCAAGCCCTATTGATACCTTCAAGTGGAGCCTTCCAATATTCAGTCTCTGCCGATTCACGTGGAATCAGTACAGCAAAACGAAAAACTTTTCGGGAAGCTAGGCTTCTCGCCAAAAGGTTAGGTTTATAATCCATCTCCTTTATAATAGCCTCTATTTTTTCTTTTGTCTTCGCTGAGACACCAGTGCGATTATGGATGACCCGATCCACTGTTGCAATAGAAACATTTGCTCTTCGTGCAATCTCCTTTACTCCAGACAATTCATTATTCTTTTGCATATCAGTACCAATTGATCTTCAAATAAAGAATTTTTTTTTAACTTTCCAAAAGTCTACTACTTTCTGTATCCAAATACAACTTTGCTTGTGGATGATTTCTCAAAATTGTTGAAGGATATAATTCGTCAATCTTCTCATGGATAGTCTGGTAAACAGCTCGGTCCTTGGTTTTACCTGGTACTACACAAAAAATGTATTCTGCAGATAGTAGCACCGGGATGGTCAATGTCAAAGCATGCGTAGGCACTTTCTCAAGAATAGGAAAGCAACCATCATTTACCTGTTGTTGTCTACAAATCAAGTCTAACTCCACAACTTTAACCCTCTCTATATCATCAAACTTCGCCAACGGAGGGTCATTAAAAGCAATATGCGTATTCTCTCCAATTCCCATACAGACAATATCCGGAGCATTACTTTCTAGAATAGAAGTATATCTCTTACATTCATCAGCGACATCCTCGCTTTCACCTTGTATATACGCGATAGACCTTAACGGAATAAAATCAAAAAGATTCCTTTTTAAATAGTTACGGAAACTTTGTGATTCTTCAGCACGAATACCAACATATTCATCCATATGCATGGCGTTGACTTTCTCCCAAGGAATATCCTGCGCCAATAAACTTTTATATAAATCTCTTTGAGAAGGAGCTGCCGCGAAAATAACATTCACTGTATCTTTATTCTTTAACAATTGATCAATAGCTATTTTCACATCTTTTGCAACAGCGTCTCCCATAAGTTCACGTGTCAAATAAACATTGACATCCAAATTATCTACTTTTTTGTTCATAATTATTAGGTTGATTGGTATACGATTCGTCCTTTGACTATTGTCATCTGAACATTTACATCATCATTAAAAATCACAATATCTGCATCTTTACCTACCTCAATAGTTCCTTTTCTATCGGCGACTTTCATCACTCTGGCGGGGTTTAAAGTAATCATCCGTATCACTTCCTCTAGAGGAATATTACCGAGCTTAAGCATCGTCCGTATCAGTCGATCGGCCGTCGCCACAGAACCAGCAAAAGCAGAGCGGTCTTTCAATTTGGCGACCCCATCTTCGACGAATACCTCCAAGCCATCATCAAAGCTACCTAATACAGATTCACAGACATTCGTTCCCGCCGCCCGCATGGCATCAGTAATGAGGATCATCTTATCCGGCCCCTTAATCTTGTATATCAAACGCAACAAAGGGTCTGGTAGATGAATACCGTCTGCTATCAATTCCAAATCGAAATCATCAATGAGATAACCTGCTTCCACAACTCCTGCATACCTAAAAGCGTTGCGTCTACTGACCCCCGACATCGCGGAGTAAAAGTGAGTCATTAGATTAAAACCAACTTTATGAGCTTCCACCACCTCCTCATAGACGGCATCTGTATGAGCTATAGCAGCGATAATCCCTTTTTCGGATAAATATGCTCCAAATGCTAATGCTCCTTCCAATTCTGGCGCGGCGCTCCATCGTACTATACTTGGATAGTTTTCAATTAGATAGCGATATTCCTCTGGGTCAGGATTACGGATATACCGTGGGTCTTGTGCGCCACGTTGTGCCAACGCAAAATACGGCCCTTCCAAGTGCATTCCTAGAAATTGGGCCCCATTGATAATCTCCTCACTCACCTTCGAGTAATTATCCAGTGTATCTTCGAGCCTTTTAGCTGTAGTGGTTAATGTGGTAGGTACAAGAGCTGTTGTACCATGCTTAGCATGCACAGTAGCTATTTCACGAAATGCTTCTTCCGTCCCATCCATAAAATCGTAACCTCCGCCACCATGTATATGAATATCGATAAAGCCAGGAGAAAGATAATTTCCCTTTACGTCGATAAAATCAGCACCTTCAAACTCGTCAAAGCTAAGTTCCTCCTCTTTAACAACACGATTTATTTTCTCTCCCTCTACCAAAACAGCCCCCCAATCGGTACTATCATGTAGAATTATCTGAGCATTATAATATAACGTTCTCTTCATTATTATGGTTAACAGTGGTATTGTGTGCGTACACGAAAATATGGATTTTTCATTCTTGAAACAAGAAAGACCGCGTTTTGTATAGAAAATTAATAAATATTTTATCCTTTTAATTTAATTAATCGAATAAAGAATTCTCTTACAGTTCAACAAACATATAAGAGAATTCTTTAAATCAGCTAACTAATAGCTATTAAAAACTATAATACTCATTCTGCTCTAATGCTTTATTTCTATCCCACGCGTCCCTAGGTATAGGAAATACAATAGGTTTAGTATTTAACCAAGGCTTCTGGGCTACATTCAATTCACTATAGTTAGGTCTTTCGGTAGCAATAAACTCGAGAAAACGCCCACTCCTATTCAAGTCAGAAAAGCCGCCTGTAGGTTCCCAAATAAATTCCATACGACGCTCTTTGAAAATAGCATCCAAGACTTTATCTTTGGCTAGACCGGCTGGCAAATCATCCAATCCTGCTCTTTTACGGATTCTATTGACTTCTTCAATAGCATCATCTCCTCGATTTTGTTCATTTAGTGCTTCTGCATAGTTAAGAAGGACTTCAGCGAAACGGATTATCGGCGCATTCACTCCGGAGTTGACCAAAGTCGGTTTCTGCCAATATTTGGTCATAATAAATCCCGAATGTGACCAACCTGCTGGTACATTAGTAGGCATCACAAACGCTGGCATATCTTGATGTTTCTCTCCAGGACCTATAATCGATGCCCAATAACGTTTGTCTTTGATACGACCGTTGCCATCTTTTTCATGAGCACGAACCCAGTGCTGCTGAGGAACAAAATTACTCCAAGCTTGCCCTCCTGTAAATTCAGCTGGCGCACCACGAGGCGCAGTACGTTTGACCAAATTATTCCCTTCAGCATCTACACTTTCTTTAAATTGGGTAGAAAATAATATTTCATCATTATTTTCATTGTTTTCCATAAAAATCGAACGATAATCGTCCAATAGCTTATAACGTTGTTCATCAAATAATTCTCCGGTAACAACAATAACATCTGGATATTTTTTTTGCCATAGAAAAGCCTTTCCAAGTAACGCTCGACATGCACCAGATGTCACTTTTCCTACATTCTTAGCATCCCATCTAATCGGCAAATCGACTTTAGCATCCTGAAGATCTTTTTCGATAAATGTCCAGACCTCCGTTGCCTTAGCTCTAGGTATCTGAAGATTTGAATTTGCATCTAAAGGTGTCTCTATCAACGGAACACCACCAAAATAGGTAACCAGACGATAATAGAACAATGCACGGATAAATTTAGCCTGTGCAATTATTTGCTTTTGGGATTTTTCATCCACATCTTTCATTGCCGATACTTTTGCTATAACCATATTAGCTCGACCTATCCCAATATAGGCCGCAGTATACATATCTTTTAAGATAGTATTAGTAGAAGGAAATACCAACGAATGTAATTCAATACGATTAGCACTCCGGTCCATTTCATACATATCTCCTGAGATTGCCCATTCTATATCAGCCGCGTCCCTAACATTTGAGAAAGCTTCTTCTTTCTGTAATGTTCCATATACCCCCACTAACGCTGCCTCAGCATCCGAAATATTAACAAAGAACTTATCTTCTACCAAAGTATCCGTAGGCGATAGAGATAGAAAACTATCACTACATGCTGTTGCCGTACTCAACAAAGCAAACAGCACTATATTTTTCACTTGTTTCATCATTATTGTATCAACTAATTAAAAACCAACTTTTAACCCAAACATATAGGTTCTAGGCACTGGATACACACCATCGTCTACTCCCGAAGCTAATGGATTCGTAGAACCTATCTCGGGATCAAAACCGCTATACTTCGTAATTGTAAATGCATTTTGAATAGAACTATAAATACGTACACGTTTAATCATTTTACTATTTTCAAATAGTCTAGAAGGTAAAGTATAGCCCAAGGTCATATTACGTAGCCTTAAATAAGCGCCGTTCTCGATATAAAATGAAGAAAGGTTAGCATAGTTGCCATTCAAGTCGGTGTATTTTAAAATTGGCACGCTGTTTCCTCCTGTTTCCGGAGTCCAGCGCTCCAACACATCTGCAGAGGCATTAATTACACCACTACCGCCAAAGTACTTGATAGGATAGGTCGAAAACTTGTTAACATGAAAAATATCATTTCCTGAAACACCCTGTACGAGTAGGTTCAAGTCAAAACCTTTATATGAAAAATCCATATTCATACCGTAGGTCAATTTAGGCCATGGACTTCCTAACATCACACGGTCGTCATCAGTGAGTGCCCGATCTCCATTGACATCGCGATATTTAAAATCCCCTGCCGACGCATTGGGTTGAAATACTTTATCTACCTCCGCATCGCTTTGATAGATACCCTCCACGATATAACCTCTAAAATATCCTATCGGCTGACCTACCTGCGTATAAGAACTGTTCATACTGGTGAAGCCAACCAAAGGTCCAGATATCGGATTCCCGGCCCCCATAGACAATACTTCATTTTTCAAAGTTGACAAGTTTACACTCACATCATATTTAAAAGCACTTCCTCCAGCATATCCTACCAATAGCTCAAATCCAGAATTACGAATCTTACCGCCATTTACAGAGGGAGCTATCTCGAATCCCGCTTCTAATGAGACTGGTAGACTCACCAACATATCCCGTGTATCCTTGATGTAATACTCTGCAGTCAGATAACCTTTATTATTCAAAAATGTAGCATCTACCCCGAAATTAAGTTGCTCACTCGTCTCCCATTTGAGATCCATATTTCCAGGGCGAATCATACTCGCACCTGTGACCAGACTTTGTTCTGCACCGAGGATATAATTATCAATTACTCTGCCCAAGCCAAATGTACTCGAATATCCAAACGCACCAATTGCATCGTTACCTAACTGCCCCCAACTGGCACGTAATTTCAAACTATTGACGGGACCAGCTTGGTTGAAAAATTCTTCATCCGAAATGTTCCAGCCCGCGGACACTGAAGGAAAGTTCCCCCATTTATAAGAAGGGCCAAAATTAGACGAGCCATCACGACGAATACTAGCTGAAAACAAATATTTATTAGCATATGAATAATTAATACGTCCCAAATAAGAAGCCAGCGTATACACAGATCCTGTCCCTGTTCCTCTGCGATTCGCATCAGAACTGGTATTGACCACACGGATTGTCTCATTTTGAAAATCTCTCGCTGTAATAGAAATCCAGTCGTTTGCATTACGCTGAGCAGTTTGACCGACTACCGCAGATAGGTTATGTTTATCAAATTGCTTGCTATAGTTTAACGTATTCTCTATTAACCAATTCAACCCCTGAGTCTGAGTTTCCATCAATGTTGCAAGAGGATTACTGTAAAATCCACGTTGAACTTTAGGCTCCCAGCTACTCGTGCGATTAGCCGAATAATCTAATCCAATACTAGACTTAAATGTCAATCCAGGAACAATAATAAATTCGCCAAATGCATTCCCATATAACCGCATATTACGAAGCCTTTTTTCCCCGGACTTAGCGCGCAGGTAAGGATTGTCACCTTGTGTAGAATAATAAGCAGAGGAACCATCAACGACATCTTCTAATCCCAAAGTTGGATAAAACTGCTGCGCCAAGTTAAATATACCAAGTCTAAAATCTTCGTTCTGCAGCCCTTTTCCATTTGTATAAGCGAAGGCTAGACTACCTCCAAATTTTAAACGTTCATTGGCTTGAATATCGACATTCGCACGTCCTGTATAACGTTTGTTCCACGTTTCTATAAGCGTACCAGATTGGTCACGGTACCCTACCGAAAGTGCATTCTTAACTTTCTGATTTCCACCCATCACTGACAAATCCACATTATGAATGGGAGCCGTACGAAAGACCTCATCAATCCAATTCGTTCCTACGCCTAATGCGGATGGATTGGCCCACTCCGGATTAGGTGTCATATTCGAATTTTTAAACAATTCATTGGCCAAGGTTGCAAACTGTTCTGCATTTAGAAACTTTGGCTTCTTCCAAAGTTCCTGGAATCCCGTATATGTACTGAGGTCAGCTGAACTCACACCATCTTTCCCTCTTTTTGTTGTAATCAAAATAACTCCATTTGCTGCCCGCGCTCCATAAATAGAAGCGGCCGCAGCATCTTTCAGAACCTCTATAGACTCTATATCATTTGGATTCACAATTGACATCCCATCGACTTGGTCTGAGCTCCCACTGATTGACATATTACTGCCTCCAACCGGAAACCCGTCTATAACATACAACGGTTGATTGCCTCCGGTAGTTCCTACACCACGAATCCTTACAGAACTAGCTCCTCCCGGTGCTCCACTAGTGTTAGTTATCGTAACCCCAGGTACCTTTCCTTGTATCGCACCTGTAAAAGAATTACTTGCCACCTTTTCCAAATCCGTAGACTTGATAGAAGAGATTGATCCTGTTAGTTCCTTTCTCCTCTGGGTACCATAACCTACGACCACCACTTCTTCAAGATTCCCTTCATCGAGTTCAAGAACAATAGTCAAATTGTTCAAATCAGTGATCAAAACTTCTTTTGGTACGTACCCGACACTTGAAAACACAAGAGTCTTACCAATAAGTTGTCCTGAAAGTTCAAAAAAACCATCAGCGTTGGTTCCCACAGATTGTGTGGTGTTTTTGACTTTAACGCTAACTCCCCTAAGAACGTTCCCTTCATTATCAACAACCTTCCCGGAAAGTTTCTCTTGAGAAATCACCAAACTAACTTTAAATCCAGCATCAGCAGCATAGGCTGACGAATGATTTAAAAATGGTGATCCCAAAAAGACACAGAGCATGCATACTTTTGATCTCATAATACTAAATTTATAGTTCTAATTATTTAAACTGGTTACTGTATCAAAGGCAAATACAAGCACTTCTGCTCCTACTTACCACAATTCTTAAGTTTCTAAGCTGACTATTGGTTTATAAAGCGTTAAAATATAATCGTGTACGTAAACGAATATAATAGTTTTATCTAAAACAAAGAATAAAACATTATTTTTTTTTTATCAAAAGGCTCTAAGCTTCCCTACAACCGTTATTAGACTAATTTTTAATGCTTCTAAATGCATATTATGCACGCATAATATCACATATATTTAATTATATTTGTTCTGAACCTGATTATACAACTATGATTGGTCAATTTATATTTACAATACTATTTCTCGCTGCAGGATTCTTCTTTTACAGGAATGCAGGAAAGATTTACAGAAACATCAGACTTGGCAAGACGCTCAATCGTTTTGACAATCCTTCTGAACGTTTGAAAATAATGCTTCTAGTAGCGTTTGGTCAAAAAAAGATGTTCAAACGTCCTATACCAGCACTACTCCATCTTTGTGTATATGTAGGGTTCTGTATCATCAACATCGAAATGCTAGAGATCGTCATTGACGGTATATTTGGCACACACCGCGCACTCTCATTTATGGGAGGATTTTATAACTTTCTAATATACAGCTTCGAGATACTTGCGCTACTTGTTCTCCTATCCTGTGTAGTTTTCTTTATTAGACGGAACTTCCTTAAGCTAAAGAGACTAAATCAATCGGAGTTAAACAACTGGCCTAAAACCGATGCAAATATCATTCTGATTACAGAGATATTACTTATGGCTGCATTTCTATTCATGAATGCGGCAGATCAAAAGTTACAAATACTAGGACACCCACACTATACAACAGTGGGAGCATTCCCTATCAGTACTGCTTTACTGCCATTCTTGCCAAATACATTCGATAGTTTAATGTTTATAGAACTTTTTTGCTGGTGGTTTCATATTGTGGGGGTATTAGCCTTTCTCAACTACCTTCCTTTATCCAAACACTTGCATATTATCCTCGCATTCCCTAACACGTACTTTACAAAATTGGAACCAAAGGGTAAGTTTGATAATATGCCTGCCGTCACTGCCGAAGTAAAAGCCATGCTCGATCCAAGTCTTCCTCCTCCTAGTGGAGAAGTGTCAAGATTTGGCGTAAAAGACGCTACAGATCTAACCTGGAAAAACCTTCTAGATGCCTATACTTGTACAGAATGTGGTCGCTGTACCTCGTCCTGCCCAGCTAATATCACTGGAAAATTGCTGTCCCCTCGCAAGATAATGATGGATACCAGAGACCGAATAGAAGAAATAGGCAAGAACATCGACGTTAATAAGTCCTTCGTAGACGACGGAAAATCATTATTGGACAACTATGTCAGCAGAGAAGAAATATGGGCCTGTACGAGCTGTAATGCCTGTGTAGAGCAATGTCCTGTAAACATCAATCCTTTAGAAATTATTATGGGCTTAAGGCAATACGCAGTTATGGAAGAATCCAAGGCTCCCGCAAGCATCAATGGGATGTTGGGAAATATGGAAAATAATGGAGCTCCTTGGAAATATGCTCAAGCCGATCGTGCTAACTGGGCCAATCAATAAAGATTCTTAAACATGGAAAATCAAATACAAGTCCCCACAGTCGCCGAACTAGTTGCTAAAGGCGAATCTCCAGATATATTATTTTGGGTAGGCTGCGCAGGCTCATTTGATGAAAGAGCGCAACGTATCACAAGAGATATCTGTAAAATACTTCAACATGTAGGTATAAAGTATGCAATTCTAGGCACAGAAGAAAGTTGTACTGGTGACCCAGCCAAGCGCGCGGGCAACGAGTTCCTATTCCAAATGCAAGCTATGATGAACATACAGGTACTCGATGGCTACGAAATAAAAAAAATAGTGACCGCCTGTCCACATTGTTTCAACACCTTAAAAAATGAATATCCGGAATTAGGTGGAAACTACGAAGTAATTCACCACACCCAATTGATTCAGTCGCTTATTGAGCAAGGAAAACTAAAACCAGCAGACGGACACGCTTTCAAAGGAAAGCGTATAACCTATCATGACCCTTGCTACCTTGGACGCGCCAATGAAGTTTATGAAGCTCCGCGCAAAGCTCTAGAAATATTAGATGCGGACCTAGTAGAACTCAAACGTTGCCGAAGCAATGGCCTATGCTGTGGAGCAGGAGGCGCACAGATGTTCAAAGAGCCTGAAGCGGGCAATAAAGATATTAATATAGAACGTATAGAGGATGTAATAGAATCAAAAGCATCTGTTGTGGCAGCAGGATGTCCTTTCTGTATGACTATGCTACAGGACGGTGTGAAAATCAAAGAAAAAGAAGAAGAAATACAAGTACTCGATATCGCCGAAATCACCGTAAAAGCGAATAATCTTTAAATAAAAAATAAAGCTACAAAAAAGGCGATCATCCTATGATGATCGCCTTTTTTGTACCCAGAAGCAGATTCGAACTGCCACGCCCTTGCGAGCGCCACCCCCTCCAGATGGTGCGTCTACCAATTTCGCCACCTGGGTATTACTCTGACAAAAATATAGCTTTTTTTTAAAGTCACAAGCTAAATCTGCGTATTATTTTTAAAATTCTTATCAATGAGTGTTTGAATAATTCCATCGACCAAGCCAACTCGCGGAGCCACAATGTTTTTCAGATGTCCGACCTTCATAATGGTTAGAAAAATTTCTGAAGCTGGGATAATAACATCTGCCCGATCCGAACGCAAGCCCAGTTCATGAATACGATCTTTTAATGAAAAAGAATTCAAATGATCGAATATTGCCTTCAGCTTAGCATAAGTCATCGGCTTATCTCCTTTTTCATTTGCGATGCGCGACAGCTTATTGATGTTTCCTCCAGTACCTATACCATAGATATTTTTATAACCTCTTGTCTTTTCCTTAACCCAACGACGCATTTTATCCCATGTCTCCGGTTGATCTTGGTTATCCAATATACGGATAGTCCCTAAATTGAAAGATTGAGAGTCGACAAGTTCACCATTCGCAAATAGCGTTATCTCTGTGCTACCTCCGCCTACATCAATATATAGATACACCTTAGTCTTATCAATAGTATTACCCAAATAAGAATTGTAGATAATCTCAGCTTCTATTCCCCCATCCACAATCTGTATATCAATTCCCTCCTCCTTACAAGCTTTGACGACCTCCATTCCATTATCCGAATCGCGCATAGCCGATGTTGCACAGGCCATATAATCCGTGACTTTATAAACATCCATTAGGTTTCTAAAAGCACGCATTGTTTTGACCATATCCTGAAATTTACCTGTAGATATATGCTTATCAATAAAAGCATCATCCCCCAAACGTAATGGTACACGAAGCAGTGTATTCTTCGTATAAACCACTTCCTCTTTCTTTTCTAAAATATCAGCAATCAACAATCGGACTGCATTTGACCCTATATCTATGGCTGCGTATCTCACCGGCATTATTTTTTAATCTGCCAATAATAACGTTTTAATATTAATTTTTCATTAAATTAACGTTAGAATTAACATATAAAAAAAGGGAACATGCATATGTTCCCTTTTTTTATTGTGCAAAACAACTATTAATGGTGCGAGTGTGCTTCTTCTTTACCACCAATCTGTTTGTATACCTCAGCTACAATATTCACTTGCTTTTCAGCAAAAGCGCGTAGATCTTTATTAGTATTGCGAGTCAAACGTGTTAACTGTTCTTTTATCAACCCTATTTCATGTTGTGCATCATGCACATAGTCCGTATGCTTTACATTTGTTGAAGCAGTAGAGTCTGCTGCATGAGCAGTAGTAAGTTCTGGAGCTGGCACACCTTTGATAGGAAAATCGATTTGCACCGTTCTAGCAATAGTATCCAAGGAAGGGATTAATTCTGCATAGTAAGCTTTCAATTTTGTGGCAACCTCTTTCGATTTTGCATCA
>JAITLW010000295.1 GCA_031277715.1 Sphingobacterium sp.
CGGTGGAGTTTCTTTGCTAATTCCTGTTGATTCACATCCGGGTGTCGCAACGCTTCGGCGACGGTTTCGGCCATATTAACAGTCCATCGATTTGCTATTTCAACGCACAAATTAAGCATAATATTACTTAATTCATCCCAATCTCCCCATGGAGACCTTACCACTAATAAATCTTTATGAAGCGATTCAAAGGCTTCGCCTGACCGCACAAAAGCATCCCCAAAGGAATTCTTTATATGTGCGTCCATATAATCTACCGTTCCAATCCCCAGCCCCATCCGAACTTCCAAATCTCCAAGGGATCTGATACGGGATTTGATATAAAACATTGACTCAATAGCCTTATCCAGGCCCACCATTACCTGGAAACTATCCCCTCTAAAGACATCATACTTATCCGAGCAGTCTCCTAAGGTCAACTCTAAAAGCGGTAACCACTCCCTGATATCCTTAGAACGCGAATCTACAATGTCGCCTGTGATAATTGCATATAATTCCATCATATTCTATTTACATCATATCACTCATTGAAATGATAATCAAAATTATCACTATTTTTAATGATAATCAAAATTATCATGATTTTCGATGATAATTTTGATTATCAATTGATCTATTTCAACATTAAATTAGCTACAGCAAAACAAATCATGTCTAAATATAGTTTTGTATATATGAGTAAATTCCAAAAACAACTTAAAGCAGGTTCAAAATTCCAACTAAAGGATTTTCCAACACACATCGACAAGATTAGCCCTGAAGAAGCTAAAAAAGAGCTGAAACAGGTACGGAAAGATATTGCAAATATACAGGAAGTCATGTACGCACACAACAAGTACAGCGTACTAATCTGTCTTCAGGGCATGGATACTGCAGGAAAAGACTCTCTCATTCGAGAAGTATTCAAAGATTTTAACGCCCGTGGTGTCGTGGTGCAAAGCTATAAAACTCCTAGTTTCAAAGAACTGCAACATGATTATCTCTGGCGCCACTATATCGCACTGCCAGAACGGGGTAAGTTTACCGTTTTCAATCGCACACATTACGAAAATGTACTCGTTACTCGTGTACATCCAGAATATATATTGCAGGAAAATATCCCTGGCATCACCAAAGTAAAGGATATTCCCAAAGATTTTTGGAAGAGTAGGTATCAACAGATCAATAATTTCGAACATCATATCTGTCAAAACGGAACAATTCTATTGAAGTTCTACTTACATCTCTCCAAATCCGAACAAAAAAGCAGATTATTGAGACGCTTAGACAAAGAAGACCACAATTGGAAATTCTCTCCAGGCGATCTAAAAGAACGAAGACGCTGGAATGAATATATGTCATATTATCAAGAGGCCATACAGCACACTAGCAAGCAGCAAACACCTTGGTATATTATACCAGCGGACAATAAGGAAATATGCCGCTACCTTGTGGCACAGGTCATCTTAGAAGAACTAAAGAAATACAAGGATATCACCTATCCAGATCTTCCACCAGATATCGAAAAACATATCGCACTATACCGCAAAGAGTTGGAGAATGAAAAGTAAATAACATCATCAAATATCATTACTATACTTCATGTTATTAAGACCTTCATAACTCCCTTTGCAGGGGAGTTGTGCTTTCTATTAATAAGTTCACAAATCTACATCCGTTTTTATCGGAAATTATCAAAAAAATAGGTTTGAAAATGAAGTATATATAATATATTTGTATCACCATGAGCACAACATCATATTTATCAGATAGAATCAATAGCCTTTCTGAATCGGCTACACTAAAGATGACCAAATTAGGTCGTGAACTAGCGGCACAAGGCATAAATGTAATCAGTTTAAGCGTTGGCGAGCCCGACTTTAACACTCCAGATCATGTTAAAGAAGCAGCCAAAACCGCTTTGGATGAAAACTATACGAGATATACCCCCGTACCAGGATACCCTGAGTTAAGGAAAGCCATCGTCGACAAGTTGAAAAATGAAAACGGGCTAGATTATGACATATCCCAGATTGTTGTATCTACAGGTGCTAAGCAATCTTTGTCCAATGTTATTTTGACTTTGATCAACCCCGGCGATGAAGTAATCATCCCAACTCCGTACTGGGTTTCTTACTCCGAAATGGTAGTACTTGCAGAAGGAAAATCTGTTTTTATCGATACTGATATTGAGAGCAATTTCAAGATCACACCGGCCCAACTAGAGGCAGCTATAACACCGAAGACCAAAATCTTTATGTTCTCCTCACCTTGCAATCCTACAGGTTCGGTATACAGTAAGTCTGAATTGGAAGCTTTAGCCAAAGTCTTTGAAAAACATCCTAATATATTCATCATTTCGGATGAGATATATGAGCATATCAACTTCATAGACAAACACGAATCTATCGCTCAGTTCTCAAGCATCAAAGATCGTGTAATCATTGTAAATGGCTTCTCAAAAGCTTTTGCTATGACAGGTTGGCGGTTGGGATACATTGCAGCAAGCAAAGAAATTGCTGCAGCCAATGACAAAATGCAAGGACAGACTACATCTGGTACATGTTCCATAGCACAGCGTGCAGGAATTGCGGCCTATGAAGGTGGTCTTGAGAGTGTCAACAAAATGAAAGAAGCATTCGCACGTCGACGTCAATTAGTGTACGATTTATTGAATGAGATACCCGGTGTTAAAACCAATCTTCCAGAAGGTGCTTTCTATTTCTTCCCTGAGATTAGCTCGTTTTTTGGAAAGAAAGACCAAGATGGTAATACCATTAAAAACTCAGGAGACCTTGCCTTGTACTTACTCAACCAAGGACATGTTGCTACTGTAGATGGAAACTCATTTGGTAATGATAACTATATCCGACTATCCTATGCAGCTTCAGACGAAAATCTTAAAGAAGCTCTTCGCAGAATAAAAGAAGCATTAGCAAAACTTGCTTAAACAACAAAGAAGCTCCCTTCTAGAAGGGAGCTTCTAGTATCTCCAAGTCCCTACCTATCTGCACTTATAAAAACAGGACCATTCACACCGCCCTTTTCCGACCGAATTCAATCACTCTTATAACAGAAAAAAGGGAACTGGCAAAAGAATTTACCACTAATCCCAATAAAAATGCATACCTTTGTGTGCTTTTTTAGCCCTATTAAGGACTGTTAAAACACATAAACACTGTTTGCACATGAAATTATCACAATTTAAATTCAACTTACCTGAATCTCTGTTGGCGTCTGAGCCATCTGAACAACGTGACGAATCGCGTTTAATGGTCTTACATAAAGATACAGGTAAGATTGAACATAAAATCTTTAAAGACGTCTTAGATTATTTTGATGATAAAGACGTGATGATATTGAACGACACCAAAGTTTTCCCAGCCCGTATGTACGGTAACAAAGAGAAAACAGGTGCTACCATTGAAGTATTCCTTCTGCGTGAACTCAACAGAGAACTAAGATTATGGGATGTTCTGGTAGATCCAGCCCGTAAGATTCGTGTAGGGAACAAGCTTTATTTTGGTGACGATGATTTATTAGTTGCTGAGGTTGTTGATAATACAACATCTAGAGGTCGTACTATCCGCTTTCTTTTCGAGGGTACTGACGAAGAATTCCGTCGTAACATCGAAATCCTAGGAGAAACACCACTACCAAAATACATAAAACGTAAGGCAACTCCAGAGGATAAATTCCGTTACCAAACCATCTATGCAAAAAACGAAGGTGCAGTAGCGGCACCTACAGCAGGTCTTCACTTCTCTAGAGAATTGATGAAACGTCTAGAACTCAAAGGAGTTGACTTTGCTGAAATTACACTTCATATAGGTTTAGGTACATTCCGTACCGTAGAGGTAGAGGATTTAACTAAACACAAAATGGACTCTGAGCAGTTTATCATTACGGATGAAGCAGCAAATAGAGTAAACCGTGCTATCGATGATAAGCGTCGTATATGTGCTGTAGGTACAACCTCCATGCGTGCGATAGAGTCTTCCGTATCAGCAGACAGACACCTTAAAGCAGGAACAGACTGGACGAGCAAGTTTATCTACCCACCATATGAGTTTAGTATAGCAAACTCAATGATCACCAACTTCCACACCCCAGAATCAACATTATTAGTAATGATTGCTGCATTTGGAGGCTATGAAAATGTAATGAATGCTTATGAGCTAGCTGTCAAAGAGAAATACCGCTTTTACAGCTACGGTGACGCAATGCTTATTATTTAAAGATAAGACTAACGTTTGTGAATATTTCTATATAAAAGCGCATTTGTATTGCGCGTAAATACAAATTTATGTAGGTTTGAAGCGTGGATAATTAAAATCCACGCTTTTTTATTATGCCCAACAAGATTGCAATCATAGCAGCAGGAGGAAGCGGCACCCGTCTCCAATCCAATCTCCCAAAACAATACCTTTTATTGCATGATAAGCCTGTGCTCATGCATACCATACTTGCTTTTTCTGGTATAGCCGACCGTATCCTTATCGTATTAAACGAGGAGATGGTATCGATCTGGAACTCTTTATGTGAAGAATATCATTTTGACATACCTCATGAGTTAGTCTTTGGTGGCAACACTCGTTTTCAAAGTATCAAAAATGCCATACGTCATATAGTTGCCACAACACCATTCCTTGATCACTCTTCGGCCATTGCAGTACATGATGCGGCGCGTCCCTTAGTAGACAGATCGCTGATTGTAAAATCATTTGAGCTCGCACTCAAAGGCCAATGCAATGTGTTAGCCATACCTAGTATCAACTCCATTCGAATAGGCAACAAATCTGTCTCCAAAGCAATAGATCGGAATGACGTGTGGCAAATACAAACACCGCAATGCTTCCCTGCTCCCCTATTAATTGAAGCTTTTGAACAAGAGGAGTCCCTAATGTTTACGGATGATGCCTCAGTGGTTGAGCAAAAAGGTCATGCTATACATCTAATCGAGAGCACGGAAAAAAATATAAAACTGACCTTTGCAATAGATTTCAAAATAGCGGCGTTATACCTGAAAGGCGAGATCTAAATAGGAATCCTATAGCCAAGGAAAGACCTTGGCTAAGCATTACCCCGTATGATACGCAGTAATACTACGATAATAGCAATGACCAACAAAACATGGATAATTCCTCCTGTTGCATACCCTCCTAAAAAACTAATAGCCCAAATAATAACCAAAATTACGGCGATTAAATAAAGTAAATTTCCCATAGCTTTAAAATTTAATGAATTAATTGTGTTGTTCTAATTATTTTACAATAACGAACAGCCGATAATTCAAAAGGTTTGTTGTAAAACAAATTATTTCACTTCGATAGCGAGTCTATCGTAGGCAACGTGAACATGTGCAGGAAGGAGTTGCTCAATGTATTCATGCTTTCCAAATCTATGGCTTATATGGGTAAGATAGGCTTGCTGAGGCCTTACATCAGCGATAAAAGCTAGCGCTTCTTCTAGGGTAAAATGTGATATGTGAGGTGACTCCTGTAAGGCATTAACGACCAATACATCTAGTCCCTCTAATTGTGCTCTACTCTCCTGAGACACAGTCTTTGCATCGGTGATATAGGCAAATTTACCTATTCGAAACCCCATGACCGGCATTTTATAATGCAATACCTCAAAAGGCATTATCTTTTGCTCGAATATCTCAAACGAATTTCCAGCTTTTATCTCTTCGAGGTCAAGTTGGGGTACACCAGGGTACTTAACAGCAGAAAATGCATAGTAAAACTCCCTTTGTAGCGCCTCCAAAGTAGGCGCATCTGCATAAATAGAAATCGATTGTTGTTGATGATAATTAAATGCACGCACATCATCAAGACCGGCAATATGATCTTTATGAGAATGTGTCATCAAGACAGCATCCAAATGATCTACCCCTTCTCGTAGCATCTGATACCGAAAATCGGGTCCTGTGTCAATAACCACATTATATCCGTTATCTAACTCAACCAAAACAGAAGTACGTAACCGTTTATCCCGAGTATCAGAAGACTGACATACCGGACAGCTACACGCAATGACGGGTACACCTTGAGAAGTTCCAGTTCCTAAAAATCGAATTTTCAATACCTAATCGTTTGTTTTCAATAATGACTTATAAAATATCCATTGCTTTTCATCCAGATCCTCTTTAAGAAATTCAAATTCCCGAATTAATTGAACTAAGGAATTTATCTTAATCTCCAAATTAGAAAATTTGTTGACCACAATGACTTTAGAGTTTTGAATAACACAAGCTCCAGTCTTAAAGTTACCTTTTTCATATCGGACTTTATAGCCCAGTTCTTCCAATAAATTCTCTATCTTATCTAGATTATACTGTGTAATCGATACCACTATTCAAATTTAAACTATCAATTTCTTAACTACTAATTATTAACTGGATTTCTTTATCAAGTTGTATCTTCGCACCTTTACGCCGAAGTATCTTTACGCAGCAACACGCGGTCTATATAATTCCCAATGAAACCAAAACCGTAAGCCATCAACTGTATAAAAGCAGTAACAACAGAAAAGAGTCCAACTGTGAAACTTTTAGTCACCATTGTACTATGCCATAGAAGCAATACCACAAAAGAAAACAAAAAAAGATCTCCCAGCCACACTAAGTAATGCAACACCAATACATCATTAAACAATAGAAGGTCAATGATATTCAATGTAAACAGGCCTAATACTCCCACTGTAAAGACAGCCGGTAGC
>JAITLW010000395.1 GCA_031277715.1 Sphingobacterium sp.
GCAATCTTTCTTACTTTTGGATAAAGTTCTTCACGTCCTTTATCGTTGTTTTCTCGGCCATACTGAATGATTTTTTGAGAGAGAGGACGCATTTGTTCTTCAAATGGTCTGAGTTGTGCCCGCAATGTATTGTAATCGCTCTGAGCTTCTCCTCCCTTTATTTTTGCTTGCTTGAGATTCTTTCCGTTAACTGAAAAAGCCGCATTTTCGAGAATGAAGTCTTGTTGATCTATCTCATAATAGCGGGTATAGTCGGAAGGATCTATCTCTTGGCCTACCACACTCATCACAATTTTTGCACGGGTCATGTCTTTTTCAGTTTTTCCAGTAAAAAAGAAACTGCCATTCTTGACAAAAGTGGAGTCACGTATAGGGTCTTTGAGGCCTGCAGGATTAGGGTAACTTAAGCGTACGATTTTGCCTTCATGGTTGCCGCTAAGTTTTCCTTTTATGGTAAAGTTTTCTTGTGCCCGAACGGACAGAAAAGAAATGGCGAGTAGAGTAAGGGTTATTTTGTGTATCATGTTTTTATTAATTGTGTTTTCATTATTGACTATTAACTGCCAAAAATCTCTTTTAGCTTTATAGCTATTTCGTCACTTTTTCCAGTAAAGCGCGCCGCTATTTTTCCTTCCTTGTCTAAAAGTATTAGCGTTGGAAAAGCTGTAATTTGATAGGCCTTTTGTAGATCCAATTGGTCTTTATCCTTCTCATTTAGAACTTGTATCCATGGCAAATCTTCTCTCTCAATGACTTTTTTCCATCCTTCAATGCGTTTCACTTCGTCTTTCTGCCAGTTCTCATCTGCTATTCCGACAATTTCAAAGCCTTTATCCTTGTACTTTGCATATAGTTCTTTTAAATGTGGAAAGCTCTGGATACATGGGACACATAGTGTACCCCAAAAATCCAACAATACATAGCTACCTTTTAAATCTTCTAAATTGACGAGGTTTCCATTCATATCTGTTTTGCTGAACGGAATAGCGGTAACGCCTATAGCATTTGCTTCTATACCCGCAATCTTATCGGATATCACTCTCCCATATCTGCTGTTTTTATATTCATTCCCCAGTTGAGCATAAGCATTCTTTAACTCAGGTAGACTTTTTCCAAAAAGCATTCCTGATAAGAAATACATGCTCACGATAGAATTAGGGTGTTTATGTATAAAATCCTCTCGGAGCACAGTTGTTTTTTTAAGCTTATCTCTCCGTGCTCTAAAGGCATTACTTAAGACAGTCGAACCTCCATCGGACGTTAGATTGCTATAAGCATCTTTTAATAGCGTCCAGTCTTGATTGATAAGATCATTTTCTAGCATCTTAATCGCAGACCAATCTTGATTTGCGCTTCCACCCTGTACGTGGGCCATATAGATATGATTGGCATCTCCAACGATTTCGATTTTATCGTTGCTCAGAAAGAAAGTCAGAGGAGGTGCTTCCATGGGAAAGTCTATATTATCGGTTATCGAATTTTCAGGATTGCCAAGGACACCGAAGGAAGCAACAACGGGTTCATTTATCTTGCCTTTAAAGACGATCCAGTCGCCATCAACCGTATAATTGGTGTCGACAACAAGCTCGCCATGGTCCGAATACTCTAAGTAATAAGGTGAAAAATTTTCAGGATTATCAATTTTTGCTTTTACTGAATACCCCATGGCTTCTTTTTTCGAAGTGCAGCTTGCAAACAAAATGAATAAGCTGGTGAAGGCTAATAGTATATAATTTATCTTGTACATCGTTCTATTCTTAATATTTTTACGGATTATTTTGCATTCCAGGATTTTCATCCATTACCTTCTGTGGAAAGCGAAGCAATAGACGTTCGGGCTTAAGGGTATAAGTT
Source organism: Sphingobacterium sp. (assembly GCA_031277715.1). Lineage (GTDB taxonomy): Bacteria > Bacteroidota > Bacteroidia > Sphingobacteriales > Sphingobacteriaceae > Sphingobacterium. Next base: position 1,855 of record JAITLW010000395.1, read on the forward strand.
TCTATTGTAGAACCCGTCTCTGAATACAGGGTATGGGTATAGTTTTGGTCTGTGAATAGTGGGTCGACGGACAGACGTCTCATATCGAACCAACGGTGTCCAATAAGAGCGAATTCGCGGATACGCTCTTCGAGAATAAATTTAATCAAGGACAATTGCGTAGCCGCTATGTTGGATGGAACTGGAGCCTGCGCTATGGGCATTCTATGCTTACGCAAGAATTCTACATCCTCCTTAGCTCCTTGTAGGTCGTTGAGTCTAGCCTTACACTCGGCACGTAAGAGGTAGAGATCTGGAACGAGTACACCAAATTGCAGGTTGCTTGGGCCAGTTCTGCGAAGAAATCCTGATGGATACGCCGGACCATAAAAGGCTGTGGGCGAATAGAATTTGAGCCGGATATCCAAAGGATCAAAAAGACTTACCGTTTTTTTGTCAAGAATGAATTCATTGGATGAGGTCGACCAATAGGACTGTTTGGCATAGATACTCTCTTTGATGTTAGGTACAAAAGGATAGTTAGGACCAAAAGAACCAATGGGTAAGAACTCGCCCCCAGGAGCAAATGTCTCATTGTAGTTATATAAAGTTACAGGAATACTTGCATTTGCCATACTGTTTATCGCCGCATCGAGATGTTTTATAGCTTCATCAGGCTTGCCCATAAAGAGGTATACTTTACCGAGTAAACCTTCCGCCGCTGTTTTGGACATCCTTACTCGGTGCGTTGTTTTCGTAGGGAGGTTAGGAAGCGCTTGAGTAAGGTCTTTTACAATAAAATCGTAAACTTCCTTGACCGATGCTCTTGTAAATTCATTTGCGGTTACATCTGCATGTTCTAGTATGGGAAATCCTAAGTCGGTAGTAGAGGTATTATCATTATAAGGCTTACCAAAGAAGTTGATCAGTAAGAAATACGTCCAAGCCCTGCCAGCCATAGCTTCAGCCTGTAGAGATTGTTTTTGTTTGTCTGACCCATCTGTCGCGGCGGGAAGCTCATTGATAATCTTGTTGTACGTGTATATGTTTTTTATCGGTGTCTCTAACTCTGACGCATTATCGGAGGGCTCATATACGGTATCATCCCAGCGGAAAAGTCGTTGGTTCTTTAGGCGTGATCCATCAAAATATGGTTGTATAGCGGCTATTTCATCTCCCATTATAAGCTGTGCATTGGCGTTTATATTGATGAGTTCTAGATTATTCAATAGTAAGTCATAGTCTGCAACTTTGTCTGCAACCAGACGTCCTTTAGGTGTCACTTCTAGAAAATCTTTTTGACAAGCTGACAAGAGGCTTACAAGCCCTGTCAGTAGGATTATTCTATAATTTGTCTTCATGTTCGTTTACCTTAAAATTTTACGTTTACTCCAAATGATACCGATCCTTGGTTGGCGCGCATAGTGCGTATTCCAGAAGCAGTATCTATGAACTCGGGATCAATATTGTCTTTATTAGCCTTCCAAAGCATTAGGTTGGATACCTGCGCACGTAGCGTGATTCGATCTGTATGTATCGTATTGATTAGGGAAGCAGGTAGGTCGTAAGCTAGTGAGATATCCCGAAGTTTGATATAGGATGCGCTGACCACATTGAGATTCGACATGGTATAATATTGGATATCTCTACGTGTATAGCTTAGTGAAGAGTTCGATACATAGGATGGTATATTGGTATACTGTTCATCGCCGGCTTGTTTCCAACGATCTGCAAAATCCTGGTGTAGATTTCCAGAGGTCAGTCCATCAACGCGAGCATTGGAATGGTATAGTCTGTTCGTGTATACTTGATTGACATCCTTACGCATGACGTGGCCCAGGTTGAATATTATCGCCGCACTTAAGGTAAAATTCTTATAACCAAAAATGTTGGTCATACCACCACTCCAAACAGGTTGGTAGGTACCTTGGGAAAAGACATCTTCTTGCTTGGCGACGTTAGGTGTAGTAGTTTCCGTACCATCAGCTAATCGGATTCTGGGGTCGCCCAGTGCATCAAGTCCAATAAAATCATAGGCAAAAAGGGAAAAAGCAGGAGCTCCTTCTACGTAGTTTTGCCATATACGTTGCATGCTACTGTTGTCATAGGTGTTTAAATTCAATTTGGTAATCTGGTTTTTATTGTAAGCGATATTAAAAATGGTATTCCAAGAGAATGCTTCTTTTCTTATATTAACGGTATTAAGACCTAACTCTATTCCCTTATTTTCCATGTCACCGAGGTTGCCGATAATATTGGGATAACCGCTGAATGTGTTGGTAGGCATAATACCCAGCATGTCGCTGATTCTTTTACGATAAAGATCTACAGTACCATAGATACGATTGTTGAATAGCGCAAAATCGAGACCTATATTGATGTTTTTGGTGCTTTCCCAAGTTAGCTTGGTGTTGGAAGGTGTCGCTATCCTAAGACCGGTTCTGTCAGGAAGGAAGCCACTTTGTAGTGCTGAAAGTATATCTTTGGAGGCCGCGGTTCCGGGATCTGGTGAATTACCAGTGATTCCATAGGTAGTACGGATTGCTAGATTTTGCAACCAGTCCGTTTTAGGCATAAAATTCTCTTCACTTAGTATCCATTTGCCACCTATGCTCCAGACAGGTCTATTCTGAGCGGACTTGTCGAGACCAAAAAGGTTACTTTTATCAATGCGGAAGCTTCCATTTATCGCATATTTATGGTTGTAGGTGTAAGCTCCATTCATATAGTAGGATTTAAAACGAGAAAGCCTTTCACTTTGCCTAAAGAGATCATTGGATAGTAAGCTACTGCCATAATAATTCGGCATCACTGGGTCATCCACTCCGTTTACACTTAGATTGTTGTAATCGATTGTACCGTAGGTCTGTAGTAGTTCGTTATAACCTCGTACTGTACTGCTATGGGTAGTATAGCGCTGTTCTTGTACTTCTTGCCCTAGTAATAAGGTTAATTGATGCCGATCCGCTTGCCAGTTTTTGTTGTAGCTCAATTGGTTGCGGATAGTCCAGTGTTGTTGATCTTGATTGTTGAGCGTATATCGACCTCCATTTTCTGGAAGATAATAGATCGGGGTAGAGCCTACCTCAGGAGCTACTGTAAATTGTACAAGTTCATTTCGCACCATATAGCTCTTGGTGTCGTCATAGATTTCAGTCTTTCCGCTACCTTTGGTATAGCCATAAGTCCCCTCTAGGTTAAGACCGTCAATTAGTTTGATGTTAATTCCTAGTACGTTACGGCTCAGGAAGTTGTTTCCTTTGGTATGACCGTAATTAAATTCATCTATCGGATTATAGTTGAGGTCTATAAGACTTCTATTTTGAAAGTCCTCACGCATCTCTTCGCTGAGATCCATCATATATGGCATGGATATGCTCTGTCCGTTGGCATCTCGAAACAATTGATAGGGATAGAAGTTGTAATCTACGATAGCATTTCTTTTTGCGCTATTCATCCCATTGGTGAGATCAGTGATTAAATTCAGACGGATATGCTTGCCGAGTTGAAAATCCTGGCGAAGGTTTACTTTATAGTTATTGTTCTTTTCTCCAGGCTGATTGCTGGTCGCATTGGTATATGCGGCTGAACCATAAAAGGAGTAATTGGTGCTCCCTCCTGATAGGGATATAGAATGATTCATCAACGAAGCATTACGGTACCACATGTCTTTGATCTGCTGTCTGTTGTCTATGCCTGCTAGACTATCCAAACTGTATTTGGCCTGATCCGCTGAGATTAAACCATTTGCTAGATTATACTGTATCCGTTGGTGAGGAGCCACCCCTGTAGTCCCTTGCGTATAGGAGAATACATCTTCCCAAGGGTAATTAACAGGGTCAAAAGTTTCGATAGCGGCCTGTATAAACTGTTTGCTGTTTAAGCTTGGTAGATAACTGAGATCAGGCCTGCCCTGAAAGTTAATGAACATATTGTAGTTTACTTTCAATCGATCGCCTTGGGTACCTTTTTTT
>JAITLW010000414.1 GCA_031277715.1 Sphingobacterium sp.
CGAAGAGTAATCCCTTGGTGAAACTGCAACTAGCAGGAGAGTTGATGCCTGATCAATATACTGAACTGTTTGCTAAGGTGAACAGTTATGTGAAAAGTATCCGAGTGGATATTGGAGACAAGGTCTCGCAAGGGCAGGTTCTGATGGTATTGGAAGCGCCGGAGATTCAGTCGCAAGTGACTAGTGCTAAAGCAAAGTATGAGGCCCAAAATGCGATTTACCTTTCTACGAAGTCGACCTACGATCGTATGTTGAATGCGGATAAAACGGAGGGGGCAATAGCAAAGGATGCTATCGATCAGATTACAGCACGCAAGCTGTCGGATGAAGCGCAATTGAATGCGGCTAAATCTGCCTACGAAGAGATAAGAGATATTGATAACTATCTTGTAATCCGTTCCCCATTTGCAGGTACTATTACCGATCGGAATGTTGATTTGGGCGCCTATGTGGGACCAATGGGAAAAACACCATTATTGGTGGTTCAGGATAATAGGAAGCTGCGTCTTAATCTTTCTATTCCGGAAGCAAGTACGCCGTATATCAAACAGGGAGATACAATTCGATTCCATGTAAGGTCGCAACCTCAAACTACACATGTGGCATTGGTCACGCGTAAGTCTGGTAGTCTGGATGCTAAGTTTCGAGCAGAAAAGATCGAAGCGGATTTTGCGAATGGCGGTAATGTCCTGAAGCCATTTATGGTTGCTGAGACGGTTATTCCTTTACAGAATACGGTAGCTACATTCTTTGTGCCTAAAATGGCTGTTGTAGAAAGTGGTATGGGAGTTTATGTGATCCGTGTTGAAAATGGAAAAACAAAGAATGTACCTGTCAGTAAAGGACGTATGATGCCGGATAAAGTAGAAGTATTTGGTGAACTGAATGAGGGAGATGTTATCCTTAAGATGGGTACAGAAGAAATCTTGGAGGGAACGGAGATTCCTGCCAAAACGGAAATGAAGAAATCATAATAGTAAGAAGTTTTTAAACTGTTTTATATGTACAGATTATTTAAAACATGGGGTATCGCAACAATAGTTGCGGTATCCCTGATAGCCTGCAATAATAGGGAAGAAAAAGTGCAGGATTCGGTGGTAACATCGGAGGAAGGAAATAAAATAAATACAAGTAAAAATCCACTGAAAGGGAAGCAGGTACCTCAGAATCTGGTGTGCATGGTGAATGATGCTTATATGGGGAAAGAACAAATTCTAGTGGAGCATGAGGGGAAAAAGTACTATGGATGCTGTAATATGTGCAAGGAGAAGATTCCTAAGGATGAGAAGTCCCGTATTGCGACAGATCCTTACTCTTTAGAGAAAGTGGATAAAGCGAATGCATTTATCGTTGTGGTCGGGGATAATGGAGAGGTTGCCTATTTTCAGAAGGAAGAAAATTACCACAAGTTTATTAGTGAAAGTTAGCATGTAAGTTTTTTAGTTGTTTATAGTTTTTTTTATTTAGATGCCTTTTTAATCGCCTATGGCGAGATTAAGACCTTTGAAGTTTTACACCGTTCCGCGCTTTCAATCTCTAGGTAGTTTGTCAAAGCCTATCTTCCGGGTTTTAATTTTAAAGGCATCTTTATGACCTAAATTTTAAGAGTGGTGTTGATGCTCGTTAACATTACTCTTCGGATATTTTCTTATCTTGCACTTTATACTCCTATCACCGAAGATAGGGTCAATTGTCTTTGATAGTTGATAAATGATAATGAAGTAATTGTATGTATATGAATAAGTTGTCTGTATTGGCTGCAGCTCTGCTGATTAGCGTGACTACTGTCGCGCAGAGAAAGCCGGAAGTTAAAATTGATAAATCATTAATCACGACAAAAGTGCAGGAATCTTTTGGAAAGAAAAACATGACCGCAATGGATCTCTGGGAGTTAGGACGTGTATCGGCAGAGGGCTTGAGCCCAGACGGGAAAACGTTGTTATACGGGGTCTCTTATTATTCGCTAAAAGATAATAAATCGGAGAAGGATTTATACGCTCTAGCAATGGATAATAAATCCGTGAAACAGTTTACAGCGGAAGCAGGAGGGGAATCTGTCTTAAAAATCGAAGCCAATGGGGATGTTATCTATAGTGCTAAAGGGCAATTGTGGCGTAAAAATCTGGATGGTGGTGCTGCGGTACAGCTGACCGATGTAGAAGGGGGATTGGAAAATGTTAAGTTCTCGCCAGATGGTAAACATATTCTCTTTAGTAAGTCAGTGCTACTTAAGAAATACCATAGTGTAGACAAGTATGGAGATCTTCCAAAATCGAATATCTATATTTATGATGACCTGGACTACAGGCATTGGGATAGTTTTAATGATGGTCGTTTTAATCACCCATTTATCGCGAGCTATACGGATGGCAAGATTGGCGAAGCGTTAGATATCTTAAAGGACGAACCTTACTATAGCCCTACGGCTCCTTTTGGAGGAGCAGAGGATTTTGCATGGAGTCCCGATGGACAGTCAGTGCTGTATGTCTGTAAGAAGAAATTCGGTAAGGAGTATGCCACAAGTACGAACACGGATATCTATCGATATGATATAGCGACAGGTAAAACATCAACTATTTCGGAAGGAATGCTGGGCTATGATACAAACCCGGTTTTCAGCCCCGATGGAAAACGCTTGACCTGGTTGAGCATGAAGACGGATGGTTACGAAGCTGATAAGAATGATATTATTCTTATAGATCCGGCTACTTCTCAAAAAGTAAATCTAACGGCGCATTGGGATGGTACGGTCAATTCGTTTGCTTGGAGTAAGGATAATAAAAAGATTTATTTTGTGGCGCCGACAAGAGGTACGGTACAACTTTTTGCAATTCATGTCCCTGCTAACTTAAATGTAAGGTCATTGCCTATTATTGAGCAAATCAGCGAAGGGCAGTTTGATATCACGGGAATAGTTGGAGAATTGAAGGATGGCTTGGTCGTGACTTCTACTAAGATGACCCAAGCGACCGAAATCTATCAGTATAGCTTTAAATCGAAGAAGCTCGCTCCATTGACCAGTGTCAACGACGCACATTATGCAAAATTGAATGAGACTAAGGTGGAAGGTCGGTTTACGAAGGCTTCGGATGGGGAGGACTTGTTTTCTTGGGTGATCTATCCGCCTAATTTTGATCCAACTAAAAAATACCCTACATTATTGTTCTGTCAGGGAGGCCCACAATCTGCTACTACACAGGGGTACTCCTTCCGTTGGAGTTTTCAGTTGATGGCTTCTCAAGGATATATTGTTATTCTTCCTAACCGTCGCGGAATGCCAGGATGGGGGGTGAAATGGAATGAAGATATTTCTAAGGATTGGGGTGGGCAGGCTATCCGTGATTACCTTTCCGCTATAGATGATTTTTCTAAAGAAAGCTATGTTGACAAGTCCCGTATTGGGGCGATAGGTGCCAGTTATGGTGGTTATTCGGTGTTTATGTTGGCAGGGATACATGAAGGACGCTTTAAGTCGTTTATTTCTCATTGTGGTTTGTTTGACATGACATCGTGGTACGGTACGACAGAGGAACTGTTTTTTGCAAATCACGATTTAGGTGGCGCATACTGGGATAAGAAAAATGAAAAAACGTATACGGATTTTAACCCAATCAAGCATGTCGATAAATGGAATACACCGATATTGATATTTCAGGGAGGTAAAGATTATCGGGTGCCTATCGGGCAAGGATTGGAAGCTTTCCAGGCAGCGCAGCTGAAAGGAGTGAAAAGTCGTTTAGTATATATGCCGGATGAAAATCACTGGGTGCTATCGGGGCACAATGCACAGGTATGGCAACGTGAGTTTTTTGATTGGCTCAATGAGACACTTTAAGTTATAAAAAAATAGGGATCCGAATTCGGATCCCTATTTTTTTATAGTGTACTGAACCATTTTTGGAATAAAGGCCCCACAACTGGTAATTCTTTCTGGCTACCGTTGAAGGCTGAGATTAGTCCCATGATCCAGAGTATCAATAAGGCTATACCTACTACCATACCAATTATCTCTCCCGCTACCGGGATAAATCGAAATACACCGGAGACTAGTCCGATAACCAATAATCCTAGGTTTTGACGGATATGGAATTTAGCAAAACTGTTGTTTTTGTCTTTGTTCATGACAAAAGCTACAATTAATCCGATTAAAGTGATGTAGGATATAATCGCTATGCTTTTTCCTTCTTCAACGTTGTTTTTTACTGGTGTGTTGTCCATTGTTATTATGTTGTAATTGTTTTAACAAAGGTAATAACAAAACATGTGCCTATTCGTCCCCGAAAACCGGGATATTACAGAATACAAAGAAGCTCAGGGGATAAAAAAAGCCTTTCGATACAATTGTATCGAAAGGCTTTTTATGGGGGATAATTTAATTACTTGGTGTCTTTCTTACCAAAAATTGAAATTTTCAAATATTTACCTGGATTTGTTTTCAGATCATGAACGAGTTCATTCAGATTTGCTGAAGCCTTATTCAGGTTGTCGTACAGTTGGTCGTCGTTCAATAAAAGACCAATTGAGCCTTCTCCCTTATTTATTTTTCCAGTTATCGCCTGAACATCTTTCATTGCCTGATGCGCATTGTCAATGGTTGCTTTGATTTCCGTCTTAGCGAGGTCATCCGAAAGATTGTCCAGATTGGTTAAGATAGAGTTGATCTTTTCGTTGTTGTTTTGAAAGTTGCTGGTAATAGATTCTAGGTTCTGCATGATCTTTGCCAAGCGAACCCGCTCTGATCCCATTAAGTTTTCGACATCAGAGGTTATATTTTCCATATTATTCAAAGAAACCGATATGCTACGCAAGCTCTTTTTAAAGTCACGTTGAAACTCGTCATCCAAAGCTGTGTTGACGGCGCTTAATACGGAGTCCAATTTGACAACGAGATTTTCAATTTTCTTTTGCAAGGGCTCTACTTTTTCCATAAGATTTGCCTGTACATCGGATTGTAAAGGGTCCCCGTTTCTGGCCATTGTACTGCTGTTTCCGATGTCGAAAACAATAACTTTGCTACCTAGTATACTTTCACTAACGATACGTGCGATGGTATTGGAAGGAATGTCATAGTCGCTTTTGATTTTGAACTCTGTGCGGATCTTGCCATTGTCCATAAGAGACATCTTGGATACACGGCCAATTTGGTAACCATTTACCATCACCGGTTTTGATGTTGCCAGACCGTCCACGTTGTCGTAATCCGTGTAAAACATGTTGTCTGAACTAAATACATCATTTCCTCTCAAAAAACTATAACCGATAAATAATAAGGCAATTGCTATTGCCGTTAATGCGCCTACTTTAGTTTCGTTCGATATTTTCAAAATACAATCATTTAAGGGTTTAGCTTATACCTTATATAAACAGTCTAAACTTACATAAATTCATTTTTATATGCAATACAACTGATGCAACCATAAATCTGAGCCTATACTTTATTTAACAAAGAAAATAGACCAAATGTTTATTTCTCTGCTGATATTTTGAACTTTTTTATGGCTTGAAAAAGATTTTCTACTATTTCTGCCTGTCCTTCGTCAGATAGCATATAGTCTTCTTCTTCCGAATTGTTGATAAAGCCTATTTCTGTTAGTACAGCTGGCATGGATGCGCGGGAGAGTACAGCTAAGCCGAGCTCTTTTACTCCACGATCGAATCGATTCGAATTGGTGTACTCATTCTGGATATAAGAAGCCAAGCGAATGCTACGGTCACGATATTGTCTACGCATGAGTTTGAACACGATATAACTGGAAGGATCTTTAGGGTCAAAATCTCCCAAGTCACTGTTGTCGTCATTGTGAAGTAGCATATCCGCATTTTCCCGGATCGCTACATCTTGTTCGGACATACGATGGAATCCAAGTACAAACGTTTCAGTGCCGTACGCTTTTGAAGTTCTTTGGCTTGTTGAATTTGCATGAATAGAAATGAAAAGATCAGCGTTGTTTTTATTGGCTATTTCAGAGCGGGTTCTGAAAGGGATGTCTACATCGGTGGTGCGGGTCAATATGACATTGATTCCTAGTTTAGACTCTAATGCTGTTTTAAGTTTTTTAGATACATCCAATACTAGATTTTTCTCTAAAGACCGTCGTCCGGCAGCACCTGATGCCACTCCTCCATGACCAGGGTCAATGACTACAGTGAAGGTCTTTTTGTTCTTTGAAACAGGTGGATCTTTGGTTATTGATGCAAATGAAACCGTGGTTACTAAGAGCGAAGAAGTAAGTAATGTGAAGCTTAATTTTTTAACAATATTTAAAAATTTCATCGGTATTTTTTTTACATTTTTGTCCTAGCTGATTTATAAGGAACTGACAAAGATAGTTGTTTAATTGTATATGATAAAAATAACAGCCTTTTATTAATGATTTTGACTACTTTTGCCAGTAATAGTTTATTTTTACGACTAAAATAATATTTCGTATTTCAACTTTGGAAACGCAGACTCGTATTTTATTTTTATTAGTGTCCCTATTGCTAGGGTTGCATATAGCGTTAGCTCAAGTTGAAACTACAAAATCTACCAGTATCAACGCTCAAGATACGTCATTAATTGCCAATGATACAACAAAAAACCACTTAAAAGTTAAAAGCGGAAGGGATACTGTCGTTATGAAAGACGAGAGTGGACTGGAGACCGTGGTTAGTATCGTAGCGAATGACTCTTCGTGGAATGAGGTTAGTAAGAATATCATTCACCTGTATAAGGGGGCCAAAGTTAAATATCAAGATTTTGAATTATCTGCGGATTATATTCGACTAGATCGGAATACGAATGTGCTGTTTGCAAGTGGTATAATCGATCATAATGGTAAATATGTCGGAAGACCTGTTGTGCTATTTCCGAATGATACGCCCAAAGCGGTGGATTCCCTGCGTTATAACTATAAGTCGCAAGAGGGGAAAACTTTTGGAATCATGACCGAGGTGGACGGTGGGTTTATCCAGGCTAAAATCTTACGGAAGAATATCTACGACGAAATGTCTCTTCATAAAGCGTTGTACAGTACCTGTAATCTTCCGGAACCTCATACGCATTTTGGTATACATATTACTAAGGGGATAGTGACTGATAAGCAGATTATAGCGGGGCCATCTTATTTGGTGGTTCAGGGGATTCCCATGAAGTTTTTAGCTTTACCTTTTGCCTTTTTTCCTAAACAGGATAAGAAGTCTTCGGGATTCCTATTTCCCTCTTTTGGGGATGATATGGCACGGGGATTCGGTCTACGGGACATGGGCTGGTATCTTACTTTTAATGATTACTGGGACTCCGAGATTCGGGGTAGCTTCTATTCCAAAGGATCTTGGGACGCTTCGGTGCGCACCAATTATTTGGTGAACTATAAGTATAGTGGTGGTTTTAATATCCGATATGCATTGACTAAAGTAGGTACGGAAGGAGCAAGTAACTACGGTAGTAACAAAGATTTTAATGTTACGTGGAACCATACCCAGCGTCAAGAGGCTAATCCAGGGACGTCTTTCTCTGCCTCTGTTAATTTTGGTACCTCATCTTATTTTACGAATACAGGAGCGAATAGTTCATACGACTACGACCAATTGACACGTAATAATATGTCCTCATCGATTAGTTATGGGAAGGTCTTTGCTGACGGAAAAGTGAATTTTACGTCCAGTTTAAGCCATCGGCAAGATATGGCAAGTGGAAAGGTTGACTTGACACTTCCGGATTTTGCTTTAAACGTTTCAACCTTCAACCCTTTTGATTCTAAAGATCGTGTAGGCGAACAGAAGTGGTACCAACGGATTACAGTTGGGTATAGCATGCAGGGGACAAATAGAATTTCGACCCAGGATACATTGCTTTTCAGAAAAGAATCATTAAAGAAATTTACCAACGGTTTCCAACATAATATACCGGTGAGCTTGAGCTTAAATGCATTTAAGTATTTCCAGTTTAATACTTCGATGAACTATACGGAACGTTGGTATCTTCAGTCTATACGAAAAGGGGTAGAGAATGAAATCTATGGTTATGAGAACGTAATAGATACGGTCTCTGGCTTCAAAAGGGCGTATGATTATTCCTTTTCCAGTGGATTGTCAACCAAAATATATGGTATGTACCCCAAAATAGGTAAAATAGAGGCTATACGGCATGTCGTAACACCCTCTATAAATTTTAACTATAGACCGGATTTTTCTGATCCTAGATTTGGATTTTACAAGTCTTATACAGACCGGGATGGACGTTTGTCTGAATATTCAATTTTTGAAGGTGGTGCATTTGGAGGACCTTCCGCAGGTCGTTCTATGGGAATCGGCTTTTCGGTAGATAATAATATTGAAGCTAAAATTCGTACAGAAAATGACAGTACCGGAAAAGGATTTAAGAAAATACCTATCTTGCAGGGGTTGACTTTTAGCGGTAATTATAACTTTGTAGCAGACTCGTTAAAACTTTCACCGATTAGCTTTTCAGGGAGAACTACTATTTTCAATGAGAAGATTAATCTGAATTTCAATGGTACTCTGGATCCTTATCAATGGGATTATGCCGGTAGGCGTATTGATAAATTCACTATAGAAGATGGTAAATTGGCCCGTTTGACAAACTTTGGTCTATCCTTTGACTACAGTTTTAACCCAGACGCTTCAAAGAGCCGAAATGGAAATATTGACTCGATGCGTAATAATATGCCGAATATGACTAAGGAGCAATCGGAGGCCCTGTCACGTATCAGTAGAGATCCTAATGCGTTTGTGGATTTTAATGTTCCCTGGAACCTGGCCGGATCTTTTAGTTTTCAATATAATAAGGAATTTAATAGGGAGCTACGACGGGAAGTCAATAGATATACCGCTACAGTACAAGTGCATGGCGACGTGAATGTGACGCCGAAATGGAAGATTCAGTTTAATTCGGGTTACGATTTTATGAAGAAGGAAGTGTCGCTGACACGTTTCTCTATCTATCGGGATTTGCATTGCTGGGATATGTCTGTGGGATGGGTTCCATTTGGCCGTTACCAGAGTTATAATATTACAATTAGAGCTAAGGCTTCAATTTTGCAGGACCTTAAGCTGACCAAACGGAATAGCCATTATAGTTATTAATGATTTTTAAGTTCCTATAGCCGTGAATCTATGGGATGACTGGAGGTGGATGTGAGATTCAGAATATAGGGATTACTTTATTGGATACACATATGAACGCTGAAATTATAACCATAGGCGATGAAATACTGCTCGGTCAGGTGGTGGATACAAATTCTGCCTGGTTAGGGCAACTTCTGGATTCTCAAAATATTGCTGTCCGGCAGATTACTTCAATTTCAGATAGTAGTGGAG
>JAITLW010000016.1 GCA_031277715.1 Sphingobacterium sp.
TTGACAACAAAAAGGGGTAAACAAGCTATTCCCAGATTACTGATTACACTTTGTTTTGTTGATTCTATACTCCATACCTCCAGAGTTTGTCCTGTAAGTTTTATTTCTTTTCCCCTTAAGTATTCTCCAAAATAAATCTGATAAATCGCATTAGGATCATTGTTAATAATAGAGATATTTTTAGTTTGATTGCTCGTGTCAAAATCACGTTGAGAAATTGCCATATCAGGTGATACAATTATACCAATACTGAAATCCTTTATTTTGTTTACAATAATCTGTTCATCGTATTCAAAAGCTTGGTAATGGATTCCTAAGTCTATTTCATTACGGATGACTTCTTTTTGAATGTCGTACCGGTTTTTCACCTTAAGCTTTAACGTGACATCTGGAGCTTTTTTTATAAACTTTTTTAAAACCGGTTGGATAATATATGTCAAGATACTATCAGAAACTGAAATCGTTAAACTGCCTTCTATCTTTTTGCTTTTAGAATTCAATAAACGTATTTGTCCTATTTGGTCTTCTATTTTTTTGATATGTGGTATCAGTTTTAGTGATTGTTCAGTAGGAAGCATTCTTCGGCCAATTTTCTCAAACAATGGAAATTTTACCTCATTTTCCAATTGTTGCATTTGATAGCTGATAGCCGATAGAGAGTAGTTTAGCTCACTTGCCGCATCTTGAAAATTACCTTTTTCTACAATTGTTTTAAAACTTAGGAGATGTCGAATATCCATACTTCAATAAATTTGAAGTAAAATTACGAATAATTCCGATTGTTTGAAGAGTTGTTGTGTGTTACTTTTGTGAAAGTAAGTTTATATGTACTTGTTTAAATTTATAGCAGGAATTACAAATCATATAACGGATTTTTAAGAACACATTATCAAAACTAAAAGCTTAAAAATGAGCGATTACTCGACGTTGAATATTTTATTAATCATCATCACATTCTTTATTGCAGGATTTGTTAAAGGAGTGGCCGGGATGGGGTTACCCACGATGGCAATGGGAATACTTAGCGTAGTTATGTCTCCAGTCAGCGCTGCTTCACTTTTAATCATTCCATCCTTTGTGACTAATTTTTGGCAACTGTTTACCGGACCAAATTTTCGCGGATTAATAAAGAGATTTTGGATAATGATGGTGGGGATAGTAATTGGAACGCTTGCCGGATCATGGCTCCTTACGAGTGCCAATACCCCGTATACAGGAATAGTGTTGGGGCTTGCTTTACTAATCTATTCTATACACGGATTGACTGCAAAACCATTGTCTACTCCCTTAAGATTGGAACGTCGATTATCGCCAATTATGGGAGTGATAACAGGACTTCTCAATGGAGCCACAGGTGTTTTTACGTTGCCAGCGGTTCCTTATATCCAGTCTCTGGGGCTTTCTAAAGATGATCTGATCCAGGCACTAGGTTTGGCGTTCACGGTCTCAACAATTGCCCTCGCGACAGGGCTAGTCAAAGGTGGCGCTTTCCATCTTGGCAATATTAGTCTATCGGCGCTTGCTGTTGCACCTGCATTGTTCGGTATGTGGGCTGGTACTATAATTCGCAAACGCATTAGTGTAAAAACTTTCCGTATTTGCTTTTTTATATTTATTGCAGTACTAGGTCTAGAACTAGCTCTTCATCCTATTTTGACGACTTAATGATTCTAAAATATAATGTTCTTTAGAAAACAGAACTACGTAACGCCCAGTTCATTCAAGAAGTATCTTCATTTCATTACTTCCATATTGTTAGGTCATTCATTACTGTTTACCTAGTGGCCTACATAGAGCATTGTATCGTATTTAAATAGCACTTTACCTTTCTCTTGATAGCTGTCAAAGAGTTCTTCTAAAGCATTCATTACCTCATCATAGTTTTTGTCCTCTTCTTTTGGAGCGTAAGAAGAGGAGCGAAGCCTTCCTTTTAGTTCCGTTAGATTGAAGACCTGCTGATTTTCCAGTTCAATTAATTGCATCGACTTGGGAGCTAAAAATGAACTGATTTCATCTATATTAATATTCCTTTGCGTTACTTTAGCATACTCTGGTATCAAGCTCCTCATTAGGTGTTCATACTCTTGCTGGAATGGATCGTCTATACTTCTTTCGTTCCATGCCAGTACAATTGTCCCTTCGCGCTTTAAAATCCGAAGGAACTCTTTTTTTGTTTTATCGAAGTCAAACCAATGATATGCCTGCCCACAGAAAATTAAATCTATGGACCGTTCTTCCAAAGTAGTTTCCTCTGCTGTACCATTTATAGGCTTGAAATTTTCATTACCTCGAAAAAGAGCTTCACTGGCCCGTCGCATTTCTAAATTAGGCTCGACTGCATAAACAAGATTTCCTGCCTCTACAAATCGCTGTGAAGACAGTCCGGTTCCGCTACCGATATCTGCCACCACAAAATCACTGTCTAGACCTATAGTCTGGGACAGTTTCTCGATAATCTCTGCAGGATAGTGAGGTCTATATTTGACGTAGTCAGCTACCCGATCTGAAAATCTTGTTGTATTTGATCTATTTGTTTGCATAGCTCTTAATAAACTATTATCGTATTTTCTAATTTAAGACTAAATAGCGGTTAATTCAAGTTGGACTTTTTTTTCCTCATCTATTCTTGTTATCTATAAATCACAGCCTGCTCGCGAAGTACGTTGTTCTCCCGTTCGATTTCGGCGATGAGCTCTTCTTCCGATGGCAGTTCAAGTAGATATTTGCTTACGAACAATTGTTGATCGCTATCCGCGATAGCATATTCGACCAAAGCTTTGTTTTGATTGGTTACGAGCAATAGTCCGACAGGCGGGTTGTCGTCCTTTTGCATCATCTCCTTTTTGTAATAATTCACATAGGTCTTCAATTGTCCGATATGCTCATGTTTGACTTCATCCACTTTGAGTTCCACAAGGACGTGACATTTTAGTGTCCGATGGTAGAACACCAGATCGATAAAGAAGTATTCACCACCAATCAGGATACGCTTCTGTTTAGCTTCGAAACAGAAGCCGTGTCCCATTTCAAGAAGAAAGCTCTCTAGATGCTCGAGTAGCGATCTTTCGAGGTCACTTTCATAGACTACGTCTTTGGCTTTGAGTCCGAGAAATTCAAAGGTAAAAGGAGACTTGATGATGTCTTTTGCTGCAATGGTTTCTGCCGTTTGTTTGACCATCTTTGATAACATGTCCGGCTTTTTACTTATTTCGCTTCTTTCGTAGTAAAGGGTATTGATTTGTCTTTTTAACTCTCGGACACTCCAAGCGTTTTTAATTGTTTCAAATTCAAGAAATGTTCTTTTCTTAAGATCAGTAATGGGAATAAGCTCTAATAGATGTGAAAATGATAGGTTGTAGAGTAACTTTTTAGGAGAAATTGGCGTTGATAGGAATTCATCAGACATTGTTTGATGAATTGTAGTGTCTTTATTATCAGTTGTTTGTAATTGGTCGGACAGTGTCTGACCAATTCGAATTCCTTTGGAGCTACTATTTGCAAGATTCTCTTTTACAGCAGATTGTAAGTGAGGATATGCTACATAGAACTGCCTGCATAGCTTTAAATTGGTAATAGACAGTCCCTTTATTTTAATAGAATTTGCAAGCTCAGGGAGTAGGCCTTCACCATACCTAGCCCTGTCTTCACCATTCTGTTCGAATTCGACAATGTATAGCCCAATCAACCAGTTGCGTAGGGTAAGCGATTGGTTTACTGCCTTAACAGCAGAAAGCTGTAGCTCCTCGTGCGTATTTTGTATACTGCTTACAAGTTTATCAAATTCCATCAGAATATTTTTTAAAAAATGTTAATAATTGGATTCAAACACCTAACTTACAATAAGTTAATGAATAATATTTTAAACTAAAAATTTTAGTATACAAATTGTTTACTTAATCCTACCGTTCATACTCTTTTCAGCGATGAAGCGGTGTTAAAGAGGGAAGAAGAGGGGATGTTTGTTTGGATATTCTACCTTATAATTGAGGACTGAGTATCTTTTAATAGTGTGGGTTATTTTAATAACGATAAGCACCTCATAGAAAAATAGATTACCTTTCATTATCTCCATTTTGTTTCAGATTTATCGATTCTTTGTATCTTAGCACTTGATTATAATTTCCTGTAATCTTTGCTTGAAACTCTTAATATGGATATTTTTTTTGAATTTTTAAACAACCTGTCCAATCCGGATTGGATCGTATCGCATGGAGGATTGTATCTTTTGTTGTTTATTGTTTTTGCCGAAACAGGGATTATGATTGGATTCTTCCTTCCTGGAGATCCCCTACTTTTTATCGCTGGAATGATTGTATCCAATATGACACTTTCTCCAGGAGCAGAATTGCCTACACTCTTAAGTTGGATCTTGCTTATCTCACTTTCTGCCGTTTTGGGTAATTTTTTGGGCTACTGGTGCGGTAAGGTTTTTGGCAACCGGATAATGGGAATGAAAGATACCTGGTTTTTCAAAAGGCACTATATTGTTAAAGCCCAGGAGTTCTACGAAAAGCGAGGCGGTGGTGCGATTGTTTTGGCTAGATTTCTTCCGGTGGTGCGTACATTCGCACCCATCGTGGCTGGTATTGTAAACATGGACTTTAAGAAATTTGTCATTTATAATATCCTCGGTGCGGTTATATGGGCCGGAAGTTTGATGACCTTAGGTTATTTGCTGGGTGAGAATCCGTGGGTACAACGTAATCTAGAGTTCGTTATCTTAGGGATCGTACTCGTTGCAACTGCTCCCGTCATCTTAAAAGCTCTTGTTGGGAGAGGCAAAGTAAAGACTTCGGTTAGTGATACTGATTAGCAACAGCCTATCTTTTTTGATTAGCGTTCTTCCTATTTGTTTATACTTTAATAAAGCATCATTAGGCAATGATAGATAATATAAAGATCTTAGACACCGAAATTCTGTCCGACAATTGGTACATCCTTAAAAAGATAACCTACGAGTACGTTAAAAAGGATGGCACCAGATTGACCCAGAGCAGAGAATCTTATGACAGAGGTAATGGAGCGACGATTTTACTTTATAACAAATCACAAAAGACCGTCATACTGACCAGGCAATTTCGCTTACCGACGTTTGTTAACGGCAATGAGTCAGGTATGTTGATCGAATCCTGTGCAGGCCTGTTGGACAAAGACAATGCAGAAGATTGCATCAGAAGAGAAACAGAAGAAGAGACTGGCTATAAAATTACTGATGTCCAAAAGATTTTTGAAGCCTATATGTCACCGGGTTCAGTCACCGAAATTTTATATTTCTTTATCGCTGAATATTCGAAAGAGATGAAGGTCACCGATGGTGGTGGTCTTGAAGAAGAGGAAGAAAATATTGAAGTGTTAGAACTAGAAATCGAGGAAGCGATGAATATGCTCAAGTCCGGAGAAATAAAAGATGCTAAGACAATTATGCTTCTTCAATACATTAAGCTTAATAATATTTTATAACCCTCTGTTTTCTATCTCTTTTTACCTTTCTCTCCTACCACAGATGGCTCTGGATCTATGGAATACACGTGCTTCTGTTTTTAATGATTAATACGAGAGCGAGGAGAGGGGAATTGACAGTTATTAGGCACTTCAAATATTGAAGTGCCAGCCTAAGGGAATACTTAGAGCCTAAAGCTATTTTGAGCTAAGCGTAATACAATGACAAACCAATGGTTTCTGAAAAAAATCTTTGGTTTGTTTTTTTTAAATGGTTAATTTTTTTTATTAAAAATCTAACGCAATAAACCGATGAAAGTGATAATAACAGGAGCGACAGGCATGGTAGGCGAGGGCGTACTATTAGAATGTCTAAACAATACGGCGGTGAGTCAGGTGTTGAGTGTTTCGAGAAAATCTTCAGGAATCAGTCATCCCAAGATGAAAGAGTTGCTGGTCACTGATTTTACAAAAATGGCGGATTATAAAAATGAAACGACAGGTTATGATGCTTGTTTTTTCTGTGCAGGAATCAGTTCTGTGGGTATGTCCGAAGAGAAATTCACACAAATTACTTACACGACCACGATGGCATTTGCCAAATCTTTATTGGAAGCAAATAATCATATGACTTTCATTTATGTCAGCGGATCAAGTACCGATTCTACAGAAAATGGAAGTGTGATGTGGGCTCGGGTCAAAGGAAAAACAGAAAATGATTTGGCAAAATTGGGTTTTCAAAAAGCATTTAGTTTCCGTCCCGGCGGTATGTTGCCGTACAAAGGGCAGATGCACGCCCGTAAAAGTTATGTGGTCATTGCCAACATCTTGAAATTTATTTTACCAAGTAAAATATTATCGCTCTCAGAAGTGGGACAGGCTATGATTCATGCAGTACAGCGAGACGATGTCAAGCCTATTTTAGAAATCAAAGATATCAAGGCTTTGGCAAAGTAAATTGCTTTGTCCGCTCGATAGCAATTTTAAAACTATCTTTCGAAATCTGGTGATCTGGCCACAGCTCAAAGTTACCTGCCGGTCTTTAATACAGCAAAAACTGGTTATTTAGCCGCGAATCTAGGAGTGTCCTATCCCGAATACTTCGTATGCTATGGCTGTCGCATTAGCTATACCTGATAAAGTATACGTAAGTTTCCATTTTAGGTTCTGTCTCCAAAGTAGAGAAAAAACTGTTCAAAATGAATGTTCTTGAATTTTACTTTTTGAACTGATCAAAGTTTTCTTTAAAATTGTCCGATAATCAATTTTCCAAGACGATACACCTGGAATCAGATCACCATGCAACATACCGAAAAGTCAATCTTACAGTCTATAAAAATGAAGGATAAAAAAGGCCTCGAGGCTCTTTTTAGACAATTTTATAGACCATTGGTAATGTATGCCGGTCAGTACCTAGATAGACAGGATGAAGCAGAAGATCTCGTTCAGGAAGTGTTTGTCAGATTATGGGAGAGAGACTCTTTGCAAAATGTAGACTCGAAATTATACTCCTACCTGTATACCTCTGTAAGAAATGCCTGTCTGAATAGATTGGAAAGTCTGAAGGCTGTCAGGCAGTATACCTTAGATGAACTACCTGATGTCGCTGAAGAACAGCCTTTCGATGAAGCTGCTTGGGCGGTATACATTCAAAAAGTACATGATGAAATCGATAAACTTCCGGAGCGTACACAGTTAATTTTCAGAGCTATAGTTCTAGATAAACGTAAGTATAAAGATGTAGCGCAAGAGATGGATATTTCTACAAATACCATAAAAACCAGTCTTTCGCGTGCCTTCGCCCGATTGCGTACGATATTCAAAGACGATGATATGGCACTATTCATGCTTTTCTGCATCTGTACCCGAATTCTAAAATAACAAAGAATGGTACTTCAAAAAAAATATTTTTTTGTTGTCACCCATTTGCATTTAAATCCTGTCATACTATCAGAACGAAGCCAATACCCTATTCCTCTTTGCTGAGGGAAGCGTATAAATAGAGATAAACTATGCAGGATATTATTTACGAGTTGATTCTTAATGAGCGATCTGGAAAGCTTAGCGATAGCGAAGCCGATAGATTGCGCGCATGGCGCGATGCTAATGCCGAAAATGAGGAGATCTATAAAAAACTCAATAGTTCACTTGATGATTATATACTTGTTGATCGTTTTGAATCCATCGATATCGATCAGGCATGGGCTAGTGTAGAACGCCGATTAGTGGTCGAGCCTAAAATCATAGCGATACGTCGATATGGAGTGGCGGCTGCCTGTGTGATACTCGTTGGTATTTTTGCTTTACTGGCAGTTTTAAGAAATCAGGATCATACTGCGTCCAATGGGATGATTTCGGTTTTGGAGCGAAAAATGGATCAACATACGACAGCCTATATTCAGCTTGCTGACGGGCGTAAGATGGATCTAAATGCCGAGCAGGGGACTTTACATTTGGAAAATGGTTTGACATTAGGAAATAACAACGAAGGGATCTTACATATGGATACCGATGATATGAACGCCGATGGCACACAGTGGGTCGATATCATTGTTCCGAAAGGGAGTAGCTATCAGTTAGTGCTTAATGATGGTACCAAAGTATTTCTTAATGCAGAGAGTAAACTCCATTATCCGTTACGCTTTGCTTCAACTAATAGAGATGTAGAACTATCAGGAGAAGCCCTTTTTGAAGTAGCCAAAAATCCGGATGCACCATTTTCAGTAAACAGTAACGGGATGCGGACGCGTGTCCTGGGCACAACATTCAATGTGAGCAGTTACCCGGAGGATAGAGTACAGCATATCACCTTGGTGGAAGGTAAGGTTGAGGTAGCCAAGTCGGATAAGGCATATATTTTGCATCCTGGAGAGCAATTCTTAACAGAGGGTTTGAAGTCGGGAGTTTATAATGTAGATCCTGAATTATACACCAGCTGGACTCGGGGTACAGTGCGTTTTCAAGGGATGAAACTCGAGGATATGGTTCAGAAGATACAGCGCTGGTATAATGTGGATTTCGTATTTCAGGATCCCTCGACCAAGTCTTTGCGGTTTACAGGCGCATTTGACCGGACAGCCAGGCTGGGCGATTTGTTGACCGTTATTGAATCGATGACCAATGTTAGGTTTATTGCACAAGGAGAAGTAGTAAAAGTACAGAAAAAGTAACCCTAAATTTGTGAGCCTTAAACAGGCTCAAACTAACCTATAAATACATTTATGAATATTAAACATGAAGCGATGACAATTGTCAAGGCAAGGAAACTCATGTCTGTTTTCTTTCAGTTGCTACTATTCTTAATGATTCTTTCTGCTAGCCGTTCTTATGGGCAAGAAGTTAAGATAAGTGCCAAAGAAATGAGTTTAGAGAGCGTTTTTAAAGCCGTTGAGAAGCAAACAGGCCTGATTACAATGTACAGTAATGATGAACTTGATGCCAAGAAACGTAAACAATTTGCAAAACATAATTATGATTTAGAAGATCTGTACACCTTCCTGCTCAAGGGCGAAAAACTACATTTTGAAATCACCAAGAAGTATGTTATCATCAAGCCTATTCTATCTGAAAAGGTTCAGGAAACTGCTAAACCAAGAAAAGAAACCGAAATAGTCATTGGTAAAGTCGTTGATGGTAGCGGGCAGGCGACACCGGGAGTCACCGTCCCCTTGAAGGGGACAAAGATTGCAACCTCTTCCGATTATGGTGGTAATTTTAAACTCACCATTCCCAAGGATGATAATTATGCACCTGCATTTGTTTTTTCTATTATTGGAAAGCCAGCTGTAGAACGTTTTTTCTATGGGGACAAAAATTGGGTTGTACAGCTCAAAGATGGTGAGTCTGAGATTACAGAAGTCGTAGTGACCGGTTTTCAGCGTATTAATAAGCGACAGCTGACAAGCGCAGTCAATACCGTCAAGGTCGAGGATATCTGGCGACCCGATGTTAGTTCTATCGATCAGATGCTGGAAGGGCAGGTGCCGGACATGATGTTTATGTCCAATTCGGGTGAGGTGGGAGTCGTTCCCAAGCTACGGATACGTGGGACATCTTCGTTGATCGGTAATCGTGAACCCTTGTGGGTTGTAGATGGTATCGTCGTACAGGATCCTGTCAAGATTTCTCCCGAAGAGTTAAATGATCCCGATTATATCAATCGTATTGGTAATGCCATCGCGGGACTTAATCCGCAGGATATCGAGCGTTTGGATGTTTTAAAAGATGCTTCCGCCACTGCGCTTTATGGTACCAAAGCAGCCAATGGCGTAATTGTCGTTACAACGAAACGGGGTCGTAAGGGAAGACCTATGGTCCAGTACGGTAATTCAATGACTTATAAATTAAGACCCAGGTATACGGACAAATCGATCTATCTGATGGATTCCAAAGAACGGATGCAGTTCTCTAAAGACCTATTTTCCCTACAATACCGCTATCCCTCTGTCATATCCTGGGTAGGATATGAAGGACTACTCAAGCAGCTTTATGACAAGCAGATCGATCAATCAGAGTTTGACAAACAGGTACAGCGGCTCGAAACCATGAATACCGATTGGTTTAGCCTATTGACCGAGGATAGCTTTTCTCACCAGCATACCCTGAGTATGAATGGAGGTTCGGATCAGAGCCGGTATTATGCTTCCATTGGATATACCGCCAACAACGACGTTATTAAGTCCAACAAAAACGATAGGTATTCGGCTATGTTGAATCTGGACACTGAATTCAACAAATGGTTCTCTGCTTCTTTTGGCTTAAATGGGAATGTCAGTAGCCGTGACTATTATCAACAGAGCATAGCACCGATGGACTATGCTTACAACACAAGTCGGGCGATTCCAGCTTATGATGATAATGGAGAATATGCCTTTTATACCCGTAACGTCACCGCTCTTACCGGTTATAAGTATAACGTTATGAATGAGCTGGAGAACAGTTCTTACGAACAGAATATTTCGGCTATTACGGTCAATACCAACTTGAGGTTTAAATTTTTGGACTGGTTGACCGGTAATGCCATCGCTGCATATACCGCTACCTCCACGGGTATCGACAACTATTGGGGTGATAAGACCTTTTATGCCGCGGGCTTACGTAGTACAGATTATGGCACTCCTGCACCGAGTTGGAGTTTACTTCCTCAAGGGGGCGAGTGGGGGCAGGAGACCTACCGGAATAATAGTTACACCGTACGTTTGCAGTTGGATGCCAATAAGTACTTTGGCGAGGATAGTAAACACAATATCAGCGGAGGTGTAGGCTACGAGATGGCATCTACCCGCTATGTGGGGCATAGTGCGATTAGCAGAGGGTATTACAAAGACCGGGGCAAATCTTTTGTGTCTAATGTGAGTCTCACCGATTATCCTGCGTATGGCAACTGGTTAGCTAGTAATACACCTAAACTGAAGGATGACTTAAATAACCTGATGTCATTTTATGGAACAGCGACCTATGGTTTCAAGCGCTTATTCTATGTCAATGCCAACGCACGCGTGGATGGATCTAATCGTTTTGGCAGCGGTAGTAATAAAAAATTCTTGCCGATATGGTCTGTTTCAGGTTCCCTCAATGTTTCTGAGATCGGTAATCTGCAATCGGTAGAATGGTTGGATTTTCTAAATTTCAAGGCCTCATATGGCTATCAGGGAAATATGCTGGATAGCGAATCACCAATATTGATTATAAAGAAAAATCCATTGGACAGCTATTATGGCGAGTATACGGCTACAGCCAATAATAATCCAAATCCTAACCTGAAATGGGAAAAGACCAACTCAACCAATTTTGGAGCAGAGGCTTCTTTATTTAATAACAAAGTACAGTTGGAGGGATCCTTATATTTCAAACGTACCAATGAAGCTTTTATGCAGAAGACCATATCGACTGTCAATGGACGTGATTCCTACATTATCAACAGTGGTGTAGTCGATAATAATGGTTATAGTGTCTCCATGACGCTCTCTCCGATCAAAAAAGAAGATTGGCGCTGGACCTTTACCACTTCTTTTTCACGGACGATAAATACGTTGAAGAGCAAACCAGATGCGGAGCAATATGAGCTTAGCAATTTCCTGAATGGAACCGCACTGGTAAAGGACAAAGCGGTTGGGACATTCTATTCCTATCGATTTTTAGGATTGAGTGCGACGGATGGTGGTCCCCTGTTTGACGATTATGAAGACCGTCCAGATCAGCTGGTCGGATTGAGTAAGTATGATACCTATACCAAAGTACTGGAGGCTTCCGGTAATAGAGAGCCGATTATGGCAGGAGGATTGAATACTTCTTTACGTTACAAACAGTTCCGTATCGCAGCGATGTTTGCTTATAGTTTGGGTGCTAAGACACGTCTTTTTGGTATGTATACTAATGCAGCTAGCCCAACAATGAATGCAGACGAGATCAGACCGGAGAATAATGTGAGCCGGGACTTCTTAGATAGATGGCAGCAACCTGGTGACGAACGCCATACCGTTATTCCGGCCATTATTAGTCCATCCAGTGCAGCTTTCTATAAGTATAAGGATCATTTCTCGGATATGACAGACAATGTACAGCAGATTGCTACCAATTATTGGGATATGTACGATTACAGCAATCTACGCGTGGTCAGTTCAAATTACCTAAAGCTGTCATCCCTCAACTTTACCTATGAACTGCCTACAGAGTGGCTTAAAAGATATAGCTTATCCCGTTTGGCTCTTTCGCTGACCGGGAACAACCTATACACTTGGTCCGCGAAGGGATTGCGTGGACAGACACCTACGCAGGGTGGATTTTCCCAGATCCAGTTGTCGGATAGGCCGAGTTTTTCTTTTGGTATCAATGTTTCTTTTTAATCGATATAATATGAGACGAAGACTTTTTTTAACAATACTTTTTTTTGGAACACTAGCTTTTTCTTCTTGTAGCAAGTTTTTAGAAGATTACTCCCAGGATTTGTCCAAGGTCGAAGGCTGGCAGGATTTGGATGAACTCTTACTTGGGGATGGCTACATGAAGCCCAGCATGATTACTTATCGTAATTCTAGCGTTTCCTTTGATAATCCCAATCTTGTATTCATGCATTTTATGACTGATGAGTTGGAGCAGAATCCATTGGACGATTATGGCGATATGTTCAGTTATATAGAGAGGTATGGTGGCTTTGGATATTATACCTGGCAACAAGAAACCGGGCTGGACAAAGATGGACGTTATAGAAGCGGTACCGAAGCGCCTTGGAATCTATTGTACAAACATATCAATGCTGCCAACATCGTCCTGACACAGATCGATGTACAAAGCGAAGCAACAGCCAAAGACCGGGAGGCAAAGGAGCGTATAAAAGGCGAGGCTTATTTCCTTCGTAGCGCATATTATTTTTTGCTGACGAATCTATATGCAGAACCTTACAATCCAGCGACAGCAGATAAGACCAAAGGAATACCGCTCAAGCTGACCGATTATGTCGAAGACAGAGAGTTTGATCGTCCTTCTTTAACAGCGGTATACGGTCAGATTTTACAGGATTTAGAACAGGCGGAGAAATTACTCCTCAATAAGGATGGAAGTTCGGTTTACCGGGCCAATATCACTGCTGTTTATCTATTGAAAAGTAGAATTTATCTCTATATGCAGGACTATACATCTGCGGCATTGTACGCTCAAAAAGTCCTGGATAATAATAGTAATCTCGTGCGGTTAGCTTCTATTCCGGCCGGAACTGATGCGCTTACCAAAGCCTCCAAAGAAACTATTTTTAGCATGGGCGGATATCTATTGGCAACACTTTCCTATTCACATCTTAATAGAGAACCTGCACATGTGATAGCGAAGACTCTCGCCGATTTATATACTACAAATGACTATCGTCTTGGTACTTATGTCAAGCGATTGCCAAGTGGACAGACGGTGTTTACCAAAGTAGGAGGAATGTCCAATGTATGGAATAAGCCTTTTGAGGTTTCTGATTGCTTCCTTTTACGGAGTGCCGAAGCTTATTTGACTTTGGCTGAGGCATCAGCTATGTTGAAAGAGGAGAATAAGGCCAAGTCAGTGTTGACGACGTTTCTAGCCACCCGTATGAAGGTACCGGTCGATTTGTCTTTCGCAGGAAATGATCTTATTGATTTTATTCGAGAAGAGCGTGCTCGCGAATTCTGTTTGGAGGGGCATCGTTGGTTCGACCTAAGACGTTATACCGTTTCGAATGAATATAAATGGTCCAAGGAGATTGAACACGGTTTTACAGAGTATAATTATGGTGATCCGATCCGGACAAAATACTATAGACTGGAAGCCTATGATAAGGCATATACATTAGATATACCTAAGGCAGTCGTTAACTTTCAGCCCTCGTTGGGTGAATTGTTCCGTCCCGACCGCCCTGTCATCCGTGTTGTCAATTATTAAACTAACGAAATTATGAAACTCAAAATAATAAGTACCATAGGCCTTGTTTTTATATTACTGGGCTGTAAGAAAGAACGTGAATTGATACCCAATCCGGTAGAAATCAATCTTTTTGC
Source organism: Sphingobacterium sp. (assembly GCA_031277715.1). Classification (GTDB taxonomy): domain Bacteria; phylum Bacteroidota; class Bacteroidia; order Sphingobacteriales; family Sphingobacteriaceae; genus Sphingobacterium. Next base: position 13,956 of record JAITLW010000016.1, read on the forward strand.
GGTTCCTGAAGATGCTAATGATCCGGAGTCCTTATTAAGGAGGCAGTTCTTTACAGATGAAAATACCTACTTGCTGTTCAATGATACATTACGTAAGGAATACCAGGGCAAGGATGCTTACGGCGATGATACTTGGTTTGTCGAGCGTGTCAACATCGACTATGCCATCAATAATACGGGGGATTGGGGGCGGGTCACCCCGCTTATAGGTATTCTACAGAAACAGCAGGCGATAGACTTTGTTAAAGTCAATATACTGTCCCATCTGGGGCCGAAGCTTCGACCTTATTCGCTATTGCTGACCGATAACTATGCTATTTACGATAGCTATCGCAAGACCTGGAAAAAATATAATATCAAATCTGGAATTCGTTGTGTTGCACTTTCGCTGGCAGAGGTGCTTCAGCAGAATAGCATCCAGCAACAGGTCTATATTAACGAAGTACTTTTCGAAATCCTTAATTCAGCTTTAAGCAAGCAACAAGACGATGTACTGGCTGATTTCTATGCTTTTAGTGCGCAATATCATTCCTTGGATAAAGCAGAGGATTTGGGCTGGCCTTATGTTTTGGATGATGCTAAAGTGAGAGAAATTGGCTTCCTAAAAGATGTGTCTAGATATTATCTACCATCAAAGAAGCAGGATTTAGACGCTTTTCTGCAACAGGTGCTGACCACAAAACGAGCTGATTTTGTATTAAGTTATGGATCCTATCCCTTGTTGCTGGCTAAATATGACAAATTAAATGAAATACTGACGAAACTAGGATTTATACAATGAAGAATCAACTAAATAAAAGAATGAACTATTTCTATTGCCTGATGATATGCAGCTGTCTTGTTTCGTTTGTAGCATCCTGTAAAAAAGAGGATAAAATCAGCGAGGTGAGCCCAGTGGTTTCGGGTACAGTAGCGGATAAAGAAGGTATCCTATATGATTGGGTACAGATCGGTGACCAACAATGGACCACGGTCAATGCCCGTTCAGGGACACCTTTTTTCAGGTTATTGGAGCCACCCTATTTTACGAGCCGATTGATTAGCGTAGGAGATACCTTGGAGGTCAAAAGGTTCTATAACGAATATGGCAATCTATATGCTTTTGAAGATGCCTTGGCTTTAGCACCCGAAGGTTGGCATTTACCTACAGATGAGGATTGGATGATTCTTGAGAGAAACCTGGGTATGAGCGATACCGAAGCGCAGCGTATCGGTTGGCGGGGACAACATATGGATGAACTGTTACTGCCTTCGGAAAGTGCGAGTCAACTTGGACTTAAAATGGGTGGATTGGTGCTGAAGAAAGGAAGGCCATTTTGGTTGAGCTATACTTATTTCAAGGACTACGGCTATTACTGGACATCCACAGTCGAGGAGGAGACACCAAGCGGAAAACATGTCTATTTCCGAAAGCTAGTAGTGGGCGGGGATCAGATTGGTCGTTACGTGACCAATTCCAATGAACTGTTTATGAGTGTACGTTACGTAAAAAATATAAAATAGAGAAGATGAAATTTAGTTTAAAATGTCTTAAAGCATTGCTTTTAGTAAGTAGTATCGCATTGGGCACAACCTATGCGCAGTCCAGAGGTGAAGTTGTAATCACGGGTCAGATACCAGGGGCAAAGGACGGAACTCCAATACGTCTGGTTCGTATGGAGGATAAAGAAGATAAAATACAATTTGCCACTGGGGCGATAGAAAAGGGAACATTTGCATTAAAGGGAGAGCTGATCGGACCTACTGTTGTATACTTACGGGTTGGACAAGGAAAAATCAATGCCAAGGGGCTTCCTGATCGTTGGGCTAGTATTCCTATGATGTTGGAACAGGGAAAAGTTAAGGTCAAGGTCGTTCATATCGATAGTATTCCTTTGGAATATGGGGACCAAGGACCAATAAGCTTTAACCGTAAGAATGTCGATGTACAGGGGGCAGGCAAAATACAAGCACAATACGAGGAATACCTAGCCAGAGTCAAAGATGCAGACTTTAAAGTTTGGAAGGCAGAGCGTACAGCTACAGATTATTTTATGAGCGGTGGTGCTAGGTTAGATTCCTTATCTAAGCTTCATTATAAAATAAAAGTACAAGAGATTAAAAAGGACAGTATTGCCGATGTATTTATGCGCCAACATCCAATGTATGCGGTCTCGGCGTGGATAGGTCTAAAGCAAGCCAAAAGCCAGTTTACCTATAGTGGACAACAGCTTCAGGATATGACGGTAGTCCTCAAAGACAACCCTGATCAGAATCGATACCAACAAATCTTGGTGGAGGTAGAAAAGAACAAAGCTTTCGCTCTTCATGTTCCTTTTGGTGATCTTCAGGTCGAGACACCTACTGGTGAAGTGAAACAGATGGTTCCATTGATGGGGATGAACAAGGGCAAGTATACCTTAGTCGATTTCTGGGCCAGCTGGTGTGGTCCTTGTCGATCGGCCATTCCACATGTACGTTCCTTACATCAGCAATATGGTCAGCAACTGGAGATTGTTGCTGCATCTTTGGATGAGAAAGCCGCTAATTGGAAGAAAGCAATGGACGACGAGAAAATGGAATGGACACAGGTTATTCTTCCAGGGAAGAGTGCAAATGAGATAATGGGGCGGTTCAATATCAATTCTATACCAACCCTGATGATGGTCAATCCTGCAGGTGAGGTAGTCCTATTGACCAATAGTTCGGACGAGATATCGGCTTATATCAAGAAAAATCTGTAACCATGACAAATAAATATACAATGATTAGTCTCTGTGCAGCTTTATGGTTTTGTGTGCACAGTATGTCCCTTTATGCGCAGTCTTTTGAGATCAAAGGGCAGGTGACGGGTGTCAAAGATGGAACCCGAGTCAAGCTAGTGAAAGCAGAGGATGGCCGTAAGGACAGTCTTGCTGGCGCGACATTCCGCGGAGGAAAGTTTGTGCTGAAAGGTAAAGTAGCTTCTCCCGCACTGTGTGAGATCCAGATTGAATCGCTGGAAAACGAAGGTGACGGGAAGTCTTACAAGTCCAGCAGGGATGCCAAGCTCATGTTGGATAATGTCAAGATGAGCTATTATGCTCCTCACCTAGATAGTATTCCCTCTTTTATGCATGGCATTACAAAAGAGAAAAATGTAGTCATTAAAGGAGGAGAAGTCCAGCAAGAATATCAACAATACCGGGACTACATGTACCCATCCGAATTGGAGGTTTATCACGCATGGAGAGAGCTCTATTGGAGCTCATCGCATAAGCGTAAATCTGCAGAAGAGGAAGAGCGAGGTAAAGCTGTGCTGGAAGCGGCGGAGGCAAAAGTAAGGGAACAACAGCAGTTGTTTGTGACTGCGCACCCGACTTATGCGATATCTGCTTTTTTAGTTTCCCAATGGGTTACTGAGGCTTTTGCGTACACGGCAGAGGAGCTAGATGCTCTGTATGCAAGTTTGACTCCCGGAAAAGATAAAGCCAGATTGGCTCAGGTCAAAAGAACTATCGATGCTACGAAAAGATATCTGAGAGGCAGTACTTACACAGACCTCAATATGCTTACCGTAGATAAGAAGGAGACAACATTAAAAGACAACTTGGATTCAAAGAAATATAATCTGATTGATTTTTGGGCCTCCTGGTGTGGTCCATGCCGTGCCGCGATTCCCAACGTTCGAAAATTGTATAAGGTCCATTCAGCCAATTTAAATGTTTTGGCTATCTCTGTCGACGCCAAAGAAGGCGATTGGTACAAAGCAATGGAAGAGGAAAAAATGGAATGGAAGCAACTTTGGATACCGAAGGAACTGGTCAAAGCGGTGCAGGAAAACTACCGGCTACAGAGCATTCCCTTTTTGTTATTGATCGATCCTCAGGGACATATCGTATATGCAGGACATAACATCAACGAAATACAGGCCATATTGAAAGACAGCTTAAATTAATTATCAAAGACGAATTGTAAAACTAAGTTATGTGTGGTATTGCAGGCATATTTATGCCAAAAGAAAATGAAACTGTATTACGCCAAAGGCTATTGGAAATGGCTCGACGTATACGCCATAGGGGGCCGGATAGTTCTGGTGTCTACCATAGTTCAGAAGCTTATTTAGCCCATGAGCGTCTAGCAATCATGGATTTGGAATCTGGAACACAACCTATATATAGTCCGCAGAGGGATGTCGTTTTGGTGGTCAATGGCGAGATTTATAATTATCAGGAACTGCGATTGCAGGCAGGAGATTATCCATATAGTAGCCAATCCGACTCGGAGGTTCTTATGGCGCTTTATCTTCGTTATGGAGTTAGTTTTCTAAACGACCTGAACGGCATGTTTGCCCTGTTGATTTATGATACGAGAGACAGCTCTTTTTTGATTGCCCGTGATCATATCGGTATTATTCCCTTGTATTACGGTAGTGATCATTTCGGACAGCTCTATGTCGCATCGGAGCTTAAGTCTTTGGAAGGGTTTTGCCAACAGATGGATCAGTTCCCTCCAGGACATTATATTCACAGCAAGCTTAGTCTCAGACCGATGATCTGGTATTCCAGGAGCTGGCAGAATGAGGTAGGTACCAAGCAGGACCTGGGCAGAATACGGACGACACTTGAGTTGGCCGTAGCACGCCAGTTGATAGCAGATGTTCCTTTTGGGGTGCTGTTGTCAGGAGGTTTGGATTCTTCCCTTATTGCAGCTATTGCCAAACGTTTAATGGGGCAACAACCATTGCCCTCTTTTGCGATTGGGCTAGAGGGCGCTCCCGATTTGGCGGCCGCGCGGAGAGCCGCCGATTTTATCGGTACCGATCACCAGGAGATACATTTTACCGTCCAGGAGGGATTAGATGCGTTACGAGATGTTATCTATCACTTAGAGACCTACGACGTTACCACTGTGAGAGCCTCTACGCCTATGTTTCTTTTGGCACGGGCTATTCGCGCCCGGGGGATCAAGATGGTACTTTCGGGTGAAGGATCTGATGAGCTTTTTGGAGGCTATCTTTATTTTCATAAAGCCCCCCATGCACAGGCTTTTCATGAAGAAACAGTGCGTAAGATCAGTAAATTATATCAGTATGATTGTCTGAGAGCCAATAAGTCCCTCTGTGCCTGGGGAGTGGAAGGACGCGTGCCATTTTTGGATAGGGATTTTATCGATGTTGCAATGGAATTGGATACCGAAGACAAAATGATAAAAAACGGGCGCATTGAAAAATGGGCGTTGCGGCAGGCCTTTCAGGGAGAGCTTCCCGAAGAAATCTTATGGAGACAGAAAGAACAGTTCTCTGATGGTGTCGGTTACAATTGGATCGATAGCTTAAAGGAATTTGTAGAACAGGAAGTATCTGATGTTAATTTTAGTTATGCAGCGGTAAATTTCCCCCTGCAGACACCGAGGACCAAAGAAGAATATTACTATCGGAGTATATTTGAAAGCTATTATTCTTCTCCCGCCGCCGTGATGACTGTTCCTTCCGCCCGTTCTGTCGCATGCAGTACCCCTGAAGCCCTGGCCTGGGATCCCACATTTCTTATGGCAGATGAGCCTTCAGGTAGATCGATAGCGAATATCCATCGCGAGGCATATCATGTTAGCTAAAAGCCAATTTTAATTCAATATCTATGTAGTTAGGTGTAGGAGTACTCTTAGAGTACTCCACATTATTCAGCCTATTTAATTGTATGATGATGGACTTGGACCAGACAGACCTAGAACTGTTGCATTTGCTCCAAGAGGATGCGACAATGAGTAAAAAAGAACTTGGACTTTTGGTACACAAGTCTTTTTCTGTAGTTCACGAGCGGATTAAACGTTTAAAAAAGTATGGATATATTAAAGACGTGCGAGCCATACTGGATAGAGATAAGATCGGTATTGGTTTGATCTGCTTTTCCCAGGTTTTTTTGAGCGATCATAGTTATGGTGCACTTGAAATGTTTGAAAATAGCGTGTCTCAGTTTCCCGAAGTTATGGAGTGTTTTCAGATGTCGGGATCGTATGATTTTTTATTACATATTGCCACCAATGACATGGAGAGTTATCAGTTGTTTTTAAGAAATAAATTAGCCGTACTGCCTAGTATAGACAGGATTCAGAGCTTTTTTGTACTATCCGAAGCTAAGTCGGACCTAGTATATCCATTGTTTGGCAACTAAACAGGAAGATTTCCGTAGCCTATACCGCATTATTTTATGGGGACACTACTACTAGATAATAGACATTCGTATTTTTGAATGAGGAGAGATGCAAAATTCGCTTTTATATTTTGACATAATTATATTGCTTGTAAAGGTGAATTTATGTAGGTTTGAGAGAATATTGTATTTCCCTTGGTAAATAATAATACATACAACGAATCTGAATTACTTTTACTGGTAGCCAATAAAGACGAGCCTTCCTTTAATAAAATCTATAATATTTACAGTGATCGTATTTATGCTTTTGCTTTACGCATCTTGCAAAATGATGTACTAGCGGAAGAAATTGTACAGGACGTATTCACCAAATTTTGGCGCTACGATCAGAAAGAGGAGATAAGGAACCTGTATGCTTGGTTTAGGACGCTTACTCGTAATCAAGCACTCAAGCTGTTACGAAGACAAGCTATTGAATTAAAAGCGGGCGAATCTCTTGCCCGGGACTGGAGTGAGGAGCAGAACAATACCGAACTTGAGATAAACTATAGAGATATAAAGCGAATTTTGGACGAGACGATTGCGCAACTACCTGAACAACAGCGCAAAGTGTATCTCCTGTGTCATGTTGATGGCCTTAGCTATGAAGAAGCTGCTAAAGAGCTAGCGATATCGAAGCTTACTGTGCAGACCCACATGAAGATGGCACTTCGTAATATTAGAAATACCTTACTTAAAGGTAATAAACTGCTCGCTCTTTTGTTTTTCTATGGAGCCTTACGTTGATACCTGCTTTTATATCCTTTTCATCTTAAAGTAACATTTTTTTTATTTTTTCTTAAAACAGGCTACCCCGTCGGATAGGAGCCAAGGGTCTTATATATAAAAGACCAAGTAACGTGTTATGGACAAAAGGCTAACATATCTTTATCAGCGATATATAGATCAGACATGTACAGATTATGAACTGAACGAATTTTTTCAGAAAGTGGCTCAAATGGAAAATGAATCCGAGATGAACATTCTTTTGGATACCTCCTTTGATGAAGAAAGTATTATAAAGCTCTCCTCAGACCAAAAAAAACAGATCTATACTAAAATAAGAGTACAACATAAGCCTGTGGCAAAAGTTTATAGGTGGAAATCTGTTTTTAAATATGTCGCTGCAGCAATGCTGGTTATCGCCGCAGGCAGTATCTATTGGTTACAACATACAAAATCTACTTTTGAATACAATGAGCTTGAAAAGCCAATAACAATACAGCATGATCGGATTATTATTTTACCTGATAGTAGTGTTGTCGTCTTAAATAAAGATGCAAAGGTTGCCTATACCAAAAACTATGGTAAAATCGATCGCGTCGTTAATCTAGTTGGCGAAGCTTACTTTAGTGTAACACCTGATAAAAATCGTCCTTTTATTGTAGTAACAAAATCTGGAATAAAAACACGTGTACTTGGTACAAAATTTAATATAAAAGCTTTAGATACGAAGACTGTTGAAGTTACGGTTTCCGAAGGCAAGGTGCAGGTAGAAAGTGAAACTAAAGTCTTGCATATTCTTGAGGCAGACCAGCAATTGATCTATTCACTACCGAACCAACGATACTCTTCGCAATCTGTGGATGCAAGTAAAGTGGTGTCTTGGCAGAATAAAGATTTGTATTTTAATAATTTAACTTTAGGAGAGATTGGCGCGCGCCTGGAGAAAAAGTATCAGGTAAAGATCGAACTACAAGGTTCTATATCTAATGATACACGGTTATCTGCTACATTTCTTAAAGACGAGTCATTGGAAGATGTATTGAATACGCTGACAGCTTTTCTTGATGCGAAGTATGAAATAGATACGACTGGTCGTGTAAAAATTTATCGATAAGACTACGGAGGTAGATAGGTGAAATAAAATCAAGAAAGGAGGGATTTCTTTTAGATAGGCATTTAACGAATTAGGGGTTTAGATACCCTATATGAAATGAAGCCTGTAACGGGCGGGAACCAGGTTACAGGCAGTTGTTTTAAACTCTTACTAATCATTTAAAACTGTACTAAAATATGAAAATTTTTTGGGGAATTGTTCCCCCTACTTTACTATATCAAATTATGCGCATAAGCATACTGTTTTATGTCATTATGACATTGGGTTTTCAGTTGCTCGCTTCCGAAAGCAACGGACAGAGTATGGCAAAGACTACTGTTGCCATCACTTTGCAGGAGGCAGATCTAGAAACTGTAATTTCGGAGATTGAACGAGTTTCGCCCTTTCTGTTTATCTATCAGTTAGAAGATATTAGAGCGGTACAAGGAATCTCACTTAGGACAAATAAATCAGCAAAACCGACGGTCAAAGAGATTTTAGAGCAGGCCCTAATTGGAACTGATCTGAATTTTTCACAGGTAGGAAATAAGATCCTGATTAAGCGCAATCCGAATAGTGTTGTTTTTTCGGCACAGGAAGGTCAGCAGATTAATGTGCACGGGCAGGTAATCGATTCATTTGGAAAACCTGTTAGCGGTGTTACAGTTAGAGCTGTAGGTACTAACACGGCAGTAGTAACGGATAGTGAAGGAAAGTTTAGCCTTCTTAATGTGCCACAAGGTACCAAACTACAATTTCGGATGATTGGCTATGAAGAGGAGATTGTTACGGCCAGCGTGCAAATGCTAATCAAATTACGTCTTGAAGTTGGTGTAATTGAAGAAGTGTTAGTCAATACAGGATATCAAACTATTGCGAAAGAGCGGACTACGGGTGCTACGGTTACGATCGGTCAAGCGGAGCTGGAAAAGAGAAATGTAATTAATATAATGGATAATCTGGAAGGGCGTGTTCCAGGGCTGGTCCGTTACAATGGTAATACTTCTATTCGAGGTATCGGTACATTGACCGCAGATAAGAGTATTCTGATTGTCGTGGACGGTTTTCCACTGGAAGGTGGTATAGAGAATATCAATCCAAACGATGTCGAGCGGATTACGGTACTGAAAGATGCCGCTGCTACAGCCATCTATGGTGCACGAGCGACCAACGGCGTCATCGTTGTAGAAACCAAGAATGCTAAAAAAACTGGAAAAGTACAAATTGAGGCTGCCGCCAATTTACATATTACAGAGAAGCCTGATTATAGTAACTACAATTATATGACTCCTTTTCAACAAGTCGAGTCCGAACGCTTATATGCCGACGAGTGGTTCAATAGTGGGATAAAAGGAAGTCTTCAGGAAATGATAGGTTCTTTTGAAAGAGAAATCGAGACCGGGGTAAGCATTACGCCTGTCCAGTATTTGTATTATCAAAAGGCCAAGGGGCTAATAACGTCGGAAGAATTGCAGGGAAAACTCAATGAGTTGAACAAAGGCGATTTTCTGAAAGATTATAAAAAGTATGCTTTAAAAAATCAAGTTATACAACAGTACAATCTTGCTTTGCGTTCAGGAACAGACAATACTTCTAGTAATTTGGTTCTTAACTACCGATCGGATAATTCCGGTTTTATCAATGCTTACGATCGTCAGCTCAATATCCAATATAGAGGAAGTTATCGACCGGCTAAATGGGTAGAAGCATCCTATGGCGTGAACAGTATACTCAACTACAATAGAAAACACAACAACGTATTAGCGACCGATCCCTTTAATGTTCCAAGTTATTATAGCTTAATCGATAGCGAAGGTCTACGAACGAATTATAATCTAAATGATTTTAACTTGTATAGCTCCTACAATACGCTTTTCGAACAGCAACCCAAGCTATTTTCTATGGGATTCAACCATCTGGATGAGTTGGAAAAAGACTATAATAACAGTATCATGCGTAACACCCGGTTTTTTATAGATCTCGCTTTAAAACCTTTTGAAGGACTCGTGATACGTCCACAATTCCAATATGAAGACAATAGGCTCGAGAATTCGATCTATTCGGAAGAAGAAAGTTACACCATGCGCAGATTGATTAATACGTTTACGTTGCAGAACACAAACGGATCGTATACAAATCTTATTCCTGTCGCAGGTAGATTACGGACAGGAGCAACCAATAGTCCAAGTTACACCGCGCGTATACAAGGTAATTATGACAAATCAATTGGCAATCACTCCGTTTCGGTTATTGCGGGGTCAGAGTTTAGACAGCTTCGTTCATATACGAGATCAAGTGTGTTGTTTGGGTATGATGACCAGCTGCAGACACAGGCCAATTCGAGTCTCGATTACAATGCGATGCGGAGTGTCATGGCTCCATTTTGGGGATCGAAAGTGTATCCTAGTGTATTGCTAGGTACCGAAGTTAATGTCTTTGGAACGAGAGATGTTCTAAATAGATTCGCCTCTGCCTATGCAAATATGACCTATACTTATCAGCGCAAGTATAATGTTTTTGGATCTATAAGAAAAGATTATGCCGATCTGTTAGGTAGCGATGATAGGTATCGAGGCAGACCTCTCTGGTCAACGGGTGTTTCGTGGAATATCTCCAATGAAGATTTCTTTAAAGATAACAAGTGGTTTGATCAGTTGAAATTACGGACAAGTTATGGTGTTACCGGAAATATAGCTATGAATTATACAGCTAGAATGACAGCTACTATTGCCGGCACTAATTTATATAGTGCACAACCCATAGCAAATGTAGACAACCCTCCCAATGATGCTTTGAGATGGGAGAAGACAAGCACCTTCAATATAGGGTTAGACTTTGCTACTAATAACAATCGCCTTCGGGGTACGCTAGATTGGTATCGTAAATCAGGAACCGATTTGTTGGCTATAAAGCGTTTAGATGCTACGCAAGGGTTTACACAGATGATGATCAACAATGGCGATATGATCAATAATGGAATTGAAGCCAATATCAGTTATGATTGGTTTTCGTCCGGGAATGCCAATAATTTGAGTTGGACGACAACTATTAATATGGGACACAACAGAAATAGAGTCACGAATGTGGATGAGATCGTTACCAATCCGCTGGTGCTGGCTGGACAGGGTACCTTAACCGTGGGGAATCCTGTCAACTCCCTGTATTCTTATCAATTTAAAGGCTTAGATCAGAATGGAGTCCCGTTATGGACGCTGTCTGACGGAACGGTCAAAAATCAGATTCCTTCTACCGATTTGAATGCTGTCGTATATTCTGGTGGCACGAATCCAGCGACGAGTATAGGGGTTAATAATGAAGTCAATTACAAGGGGATTGGGCTACAGGTATTTGTAACCTACTACGGTGGGCATTACCTGAGAAACAACCCGCCCATGTTGTATAATAATATGATATACGGAGCTGCTCCAAATTATCTCTTAGACAGTTGGAGACCCGATTATACCGATACTGATATACCAGCCTATGGTGTGTATTTTAATACAGCGGCCAATGCCCATCCTATGATTTTTGCGGACAAGTGGGTGGTACGAGCAGATGTGTTAAAGGTGAGGAACATTATACTTAATTACCGTCTTCCGGATCCAATTGGGAAGCGTTTGAGTGTTTCGAATCTACGTTTGAGTTTTCAGGTCAACAATCCAAATATACAATGGACCAAATCTGATTTGGCAATCGATGCTGAGACTCAAGGATTAAGAATACCGACCTCATACGTTTTGGGATTAAATTTTAACTTTTAGACATAATGAAAACGATAAGATTTATAGTACTGGGATTAGTTTTTTTTCTACTTAATTCCTGTGCAAAATATACAGATATTATTGACCCCAAGGGTAAAAACTTATTGTCTACAGTCGATGAACTCGACTATTTACTTAATGTCAATATGGCATTAAATAATGGCTTTTACATGCAGAATTTATATGCATTGACAAATGATATGTATTTGACGACGGTATCTAATATTCTTTCAGGCGACAAAAATATGAACTATACAATTTTGACTTATGATGAAACTGCCGATAGAGCCGATCTGCAAAAAGTAGACATTGTATACGAACAATTGTACGCTTTGATCGGAGCCCGCCTCAATGTTGTTCTGGGAGCAATTGATAAGGTAAGTGGCGATCCGGAAAAGGCAAAAAGGATAAAAGCGGAGGCTTTGACGCTTAGGGCGTATATACATTATATTCTTGTTAATATCTATGCGAAGTCCTATAACAGCGAAACCGCCGAATCGGATGGTGGTATTGCCTATATGGATAAAACCGATTTCGAGAAGTCTCCCGTCAAAGAATCCGTTGCCGCAGTATATCACAAAATACTAAACGACCTTCAAGAAGCAGAAGACTTAAATGCCTTATACGACCTTCCGCAGGTACCTACACGTGCAAGTAAGATTTTGCTTTACACTTTTAAAGCAGAGGTTTTACGTACATTGACACGGTATCCAGAGGCGATAGAATACGCAGATAAAGCACTAAAGCTTAACAATATTTTAGAAGATCATCGCCCTTATATAGCTACAGGCCTAGCTGTTCGAGACAACAGAACAGCTACGGATAATATTTTTCTTGCAGCCAATAAGGTAAATAATCCCACTTTCAACGTGCCTTCTGTGGAAACAATGGAACAGTATTATGAACCAGGAAATATTATTCGCTATTACACTTCGACGTATTCTTACACCGTTGCTGGGGTAAACTATAGTGTTCAGCTGGGGACGCAGTATGCTTTTGAAGGAGCTTTGTTATACTATAATAACAGTTATCAGCAGAATGCCTCAGGTATGACTGTGTCAGATCTATACTTTATTAAAGCAGAGTCATTGATACATAGTGATCGGATTGCCGATGGCGTTGCCATTCTAAATTACGTAAAAGAGAGACGTACACATCCAAGCCAATATAAACCAATAGAAGTCTCCAGTAAAGATGAAGCTATGAAAGCGTTTAAAAAGCTATCGCGAATAGAGTTTTTGATGACTTGGAAGAATTTTGTTAATCTCAAACGCTGGAACAGAAGTAATGAATATAAAGAGACGATTTCCAGGACCATCAATGGTAAGACATATACGCTTACACCTGAGTCGCCTTTGTGGACATTTCCTTTTCCCCAGAGTGCTACAAATTATAACTCCAATCTTGCCCAAAATTATTAATTCATAAGATAACATGATAACAAAGATACTATACCCTGTTTTTTTTCTTTTGATTGCCGTTTCAGCAAGCGGGCAGAACCAGATCGCCATAAAAGGGCAGGTGATTAATCAGCCCTCGATAAAGAGAATATACTTTACAGAGGACTTTAATGGGACAGAGATCAAAGATTCTGCTAATATTGTAAATGGAAAGTTTGTATTTCAGAAAGTTCCAGAGTATGGCTTTCCAGTACTAAATTTTATATATGTTGGTGTTGAAGATGAACATAAAGTAATGAAGCGCAAGTTACTGGCTGATTTCTTTATGGAATCCGGAAATACAGAGATCAAAATAACAGGTTTAGAATTTCGGGCAGGAGCGCAAATCACTGGTTCAAAGACGACCGAACACTACGGACAATATAAAAGCGATAGAGAATCTTATCTTCAGAACAGGCAAAAGCGTAATGCGGACCCTAACTATGTTCCCTTAAAAGGGCAAGCGGCTAGAGACGATTATATGGAGGGCTTACGGCAGGTTGGGACTGGGTTTGTAATGGATCATCCAGATTCTTATTTTAGCTTGTTTCTGCTAGAAAAGGATTTGTCAAGCATGTCGACACCCGATCAACTAGCCGATTTATTTGCAGCCCTAGATCCTGCGCTTCAAAAGAGTGAGAAGGGGCAGGATGTTCTAAAAAATATCACTAGTGCAGCAAAGGTTAAAGTAGGTACCTTGGCACCGGATTTCATAGAGTTAGATTCCCTCGGTAAGGAAGTAAAGTTGAGTGACTTTAAAGGTCAGTATGTACTAATTGATTTTTGGGCCAGTTGGTGCAAACCTTGTCGTGCAGAAAATCCCTATTTGCTTCAGGCATACGCAGCCTATCAAAATAAGAATTTTACGATATTGGGAGTCTCTTTGGATAAATCCCGTAAAGCTTGGCTCGACGCTGTTAAGCAAGATGGTCTACCTTGGCACCATGTATCTTCGTTAAATCCACAGAAAGCTGAGAGCGCATTAAAATATGGTGTAACGAGTATACCACGCAATTTTCTGATAGATCCAACTGGAAAGATTATCGCAATGGATTTAAGGGGGCATGAGCTAGAAAGCCGACTACCTCAGTTGATAAAATAAGGACATAGCCAGTCAGCCCACGAAATAGGGGGTGGCTGGTTTTTAAGTTTTTAAGAATAACCGTGTATTTTCGCTTATTTTAAAATTATATTTATAGAATATGGAAAGAAAAAAATTCATTGGATCCAGTTTACTTGCATTGGTGGGTGTAGGTCTGTCGTCCTGTAACCGATCAGAACAGGAAGCCACTACAATCAAAAATGGGCTTATCATTCATTCTGTTTATTTTTGGTTGAAAGCTGATCTCAGCGAAGTGGAAGAAAGAGATTTTTTAAAATATTTCGATATCTTGAGAAAAATCCCGGGTGTACAGTCATTAAATTATGGTAAGCCGGCCGCTACTACCCCCAGGGATGTGGTAGATCATTCCTATAGTTACAATCTTATATTGACGTTTAGTGATTTATCTGCTATCACAGCTTATGAGACACATCCTACACATGTCCAAGGAGCCTCTGAATTTAGTAAATATTGGTTACGTGTAGAGGTTAAGGATACCCTGATAATTCAGTAGTTACCGATGAAACAACAAATATTTACAGGCAGAGACGGACAGAAATTATATGTAGAATTGCATACAAATTATCGCGATAGACCAACAATCGTATTTCTACATGATAGCCTAGGTTGCGTGACCCTATGGAGAGATTTTCCGGAGCAACTGGCCGCGGTTACAAATTGCAATGTGTTGATGTACGATCGCTTGGGGTATGGGCAGTCGGATCCAATGCCGACATCAAAGAGATCAAACACCTATTTAGAATCAGAAGCAGATATTTTAAGCCAACTGCTTCAAGAACAAGGTTTAAGAGATGTAATTCTATTTGGACATAGCGATGGTGCGTCTATTGCTTTGATTGCGGCTAGCAAATATCCAAGAGGAATAAAGTCTGTTATCGTAGAAGCTGCCCACATTTTTGTTGAAGATATTACGCTAAGGGGAATTTGCGAAGCTATGGAAGCCTATAAAACGACCAATCTACCCGAGCGCTTGGCCAAGTATCATGGCGACAAAGTGGATACCATATTTAAAGCGTGGACAGAAACCTGGACTAGCAACGATTATAGAGACTGGAACATCGAACATCTCCTATCCCGTATTACCTGCCCGCTTTTATTCATTCAAGGCGAATCGGATGAATATGGGACATTGTCGCAGGTAGAAAAGACCGTAAGGCAGGTCGGTGGAAGATCAGAAAAATATATTATTCCGGGCGTTGGTCATACACCGCATAAAGAAGTTCCGGATTTAGTTTCCAAAGTAGTGTCAAAATTTATTAATACATTAGTGTAAACTAAATTAGGTTAATATTCATGGAAGGAACCTTAGGAATTATAGCAAAAATAGTCATCGGTATAGTTGCCCTCGAGCATCTTTATATTTTATGGATTGAAATGTTTGCCTGGGAGACCAAAGGCAAGAGTACATTTAAATCTTTGCCCAAACACCTGTTTCGCGAGACAAAAGGTTTAGCTGCCAATCAAGGACTCTACAATGGTTTCCTTGCCAGCGGGCTTATTTGGTCTTTATTGATCTCAGACAACCTATGGCAGCACAATGTCGCATTATTTTTTCTGGGTTGTGTTATTGTCGCCGCGACTTTTGGTGCCATCACAGCAGATAGAACTATATTTTTTAAGCAAGGAGTTCCTGCAGTTTTGGGATTTATACTTGTGATGTTAAGTTCGGTTTACTAAATCAAACAATCCTAAATAGCCTAGGCCTCTAATAACTGCCTGTCTTTCCTCCATTAGCGATACCATTAGGTCATAGCGGATAACGGCAAAAAGCGAGGCTTCTATTGAATAATTTTTAAAATTAATATTAAATAAATTTTGAGGTAAAATGAGATGGATATTTTTGTTAGCAAATTATCCTAAATGAAAACGTACAACAAAATAGTGGGAGTTAGTCTGTGTCTGGCTTTCATATCCTGTAATCAGAACAGTCCTAAGGGTGCGGTATCAGATCCTATTGACAGCGATACACTTCGGCCAAAAGCCGCAGAAGTGGTGAAAACAACCCCTGAATTTAATTTAGAACAGATACCAATATCGACGATTGACCTTGGAGATTTTCCATACCTGACCGCACCCGACAAATACAAGTATTCGGGTGATACCAAGAGACAGCTGGAAGAAAAATATTTCTTCTACAATGACAGTCTAGTTCGCAAAGTAAATGGAGAATATTTCCATACCACTATTTTTCCAACGGGAGATGCTTTTGAGGATACTTTTGTCGTCTCTGAATACACGAAGGCCATTGAAAAGTTAGGAGGTGTGGAGGTCTATTCTGGAGGCCTACCTGTCGCTGCGGCCGAACTAATTGACAAAGAGAAACCTGTGTATGTCAGTGATATGTACGATCCAAGAGCATATAAGTATAAGCAGTTTTTGATCAGAACATCCAATACCAATATATGGGTAGAGTTGTGCCATGGACTCAATGCACAGCAGATCGACTTGACCGTTATCAAGGAACATTAAGATTCTGCTTTTACCCAGTCGGTAAGAAAATTTAAGCTAAGGGATTTGCAACTATATTCTTTAAATACGCTAGCAAGTCCATTTTTGAATTTAATCCTAATTTTTGCTTTAATCGATATTTAGTCATTCTCACGCTTTTTGCCTCTACGCTCAGGATATTTGCAATCTGTTTGGTATCCATTCCAAGATAAAAGTATGCACAATACTTCAGGTCTAATAAAGTAAGCTTCTGTTTCGCGTTTTCATTAATAGCCTTAAAGAAATTAGGATGAATTTCCTGAATCTGAAATTTAGCTTTTTCAAAATCCTTATCCAACAGGTTTTCATCTCTTATAATCTGTTTTAGATCCACAGACTTGTCATCTTCCAATTTTTCTTTCAATTGCTGTAAAATTTCATTTTTATGTTGGATATGTAATTGGTTTGCCATTACTTCATCTTTCAGCTTCTGTTGTTGGAAGGTCAATAATTGTTGTTCTGCTTTCAATCGTGATTGTTCTTCTTTTTCAAACTTTATCTGTAATTCAGCTTCGTGTTTTTCGGTTATTAGTTTTCTTTCCTGTTCCATTGAATACCGTAGTCGGAAATGATAGGAGCGGAACATGAAAAATGCCCCTGCGGTACCGATCAATCCTAAACCTGCATATAAAAGTTTTTGTTTCCGTTGGTTTTCCGAACGTTCTTTCAGTATCAGTATTTCTTGTTCTTTCTTCTCAGATTGGTATTGTACTTCTAATTTTTTTACCGCTTCGGCTTCAGATTGGTTGAATAGCAAAGCTCTGTATTCATTATGTTTCTTTTGAAATTCGAGTGCCTTTTTCAAATCATCCTTATGTTCATAGATATCAGAAAGTTCACTTACGACGCGCGACATAATATGATAATAAATGGGATTTTGCGTGAGCATCACTGAATATGCTTTTAGCATATATTGTTCTGCTTTAACTAAATCGCCATCCTGCTTTGCTAGATTAGACAGCATTCCTAAACTTGCTGTCTGTGTAGCCTGTGCGAGAGGTAGTTTGGACGAGATATCCAAAGATTCGGCGATGTTATGTTCAATTTTATTTCTGATTTCCGCTGTTATTTTTGGTGAATACCTCAATAGATAACTTGCTTTATTATTGCGTGCTATACTATAGGTATATCCACTTACCTGTCCTGGAAATTGTGTGTATAGTAATGCCGCTTTTTCACAATAATCTAAAATAGCCTGCGAATCAGCTGAAGAATTTGTTTTTTCATATTGATAAGTAAAGACTACAGCCATAGCCGAATAAGCATTACTTAAGTCGTTTTTATTTCCTGATTTCAAGGCCGCTTCTATCGCCTTTTGAGCATATTTTTTAGAGTTTTCTAAATCATTCCATTCGGTGTAGATACCATATAGCTGATAATTAATTTTAAACTCCAATAAGGGATTTGCACTACTGTTTTCTAAAAGTGAAAGGGAGTTTAGTCCATCATTCATAGCTTTTTTATAATCACCTAATGATTTTGATAGATATAGCGTCAAATAAGCAGAGTAGGCGGCAGCTATTTTGTCTTTGGTTTTTGACGAACTCATTTTTGCAGAGTCAAGGAATAGCTCAGCTTTCTCATATTTTCCTTGGTTTACTAAAATTACACCTTGATTAACATAAGCTTTGGTTATTTCCGTCTGTGCATTTTGATCTTTTGCCAGTTCTATATATTTTTTATTGATAGAAGAAGCTTCATCATACATCATAGAAATACGATATTGTTCTACCAATAAATTGTATGTTTCCATTTTTTTTGACACACCTGTTTTGGATTGATTTAAACCGTTTATTAAGCTGTCCATATAGGCATTTTGAGCTTGTAGATTGCAGGATATTAGAAAAAATGTAATGAATAAAATTCTGATTTTCATTTAGCAAATTTACAAATTCTGTAGATACGGCGTCTTCATATAAGGATTTTTTAAACTACATTATAAGAGGTAAGTATTTGATTATTAGTTTTTAAAAAATAATGTAGTCATTTTGTAGATGCTTGCTTCTTTGTAGTAGTAATTCTGTAGGTTGTAAAAATTAGTGTTGCTTTTAAAAAATAGTCAAATTAGCTTTTCAATAATAAAACAAAAAAGCAATGACTAACAAAACACTTTCAATTGTATCTTACATCACATTAATCGGATGGCTTATCGCTTATTTTTCAGGAAAAGAAAATGCAAACAGTTTACTTAAATATCATTTAAGACAATCTTTTGGTTTACTTATTACGAGTATTGTTTTTAATGTTGTGGTCAGTATTTTGATTAGTATTATTCCATTTCTTGGTTTATTAAGTTATGTAGGAATCGTATTTCTTGGCTTAATGATTATTGGTATCATAAACGCTTCCAATGAAGTAGAAAAGCCATTGCCCCTGATTGGTAGATTGTTTGAAGGCAAATTCGGATTTATAGGATAAACCTTAAAATCAAAGTAATATGAGAAAAACAGTTTTTTACCTTTTAGTTTTTTAGGTATTACATTCGTTTCATGGGATAATTGGTAATAAAATACCTTCTAATTTCAAACGTAGTTTCGACGAAATAAGAGCACAAAAGGAATAGGTAATCTAAAGGTGTATTCTTACATAAAAAAGAAAAAGGTTTTAAGCACTATCACCGATATTTTTAAAGATTGATTATGAATCTAAAACACTTCAAGCAGGAAGGAAGTCTGTTGTATGAGATGAAACCTCAATACGGATCCAGTATTATACTCATTGCAGGTTTGTTTGCCTTCGCATTTGTTGGATATTACGTCGCTATTTATGGCCTAATGTGGGTCATGCTGATTTTGGGCGTTTTGTCCTTTTGGGCTATAGCTACCAAAAAAATGAGTATTGATATGGATAAAAGATTGTTACATGCAAAAGTCGGTTTGGCAAAGCCACAAGTTACCATTTCTATAGATAGTATTCAGCGTTTTGAATTATTTACCATGTCCAATAATTTTATCAAGACCAATGCTATGCTTAGTGCCTACTATTTGGATGAGAGTGGAAAAGAAAAAGCTATTCAGATTGCTCAGGGATTTAGGGTGAAAGCCATGCAAAGTATCCTGAACGAAATGGAAGAAATCATTGGGCGATGAGAGATAGATATCAAATCGAGGAAAGCGCTTCTGTTTTTTCTTTTAAGCCGTTTCATCCCTATCGAAGCAAGCTCAAATGGTATGGGCTGGCAATAGTGATTTTTGGAGTATTGTCGGTATTTTATTATGCGTCAATGAGTAAGCTATTCTTAATCATTAGCGCTACACTTTTTGTCATGACTGTTTGGTTCTTTCTTAAAGAAATCCTGTTATATATCCCTCTTAGGTATATTTTTGACCGATCAACGAATGAAGTTTATCAAAGTAGCCTATTCCTGTCGAAGAGGAAGATCATGAACCTAGATGAGGTTGTTATCTATCAAAGTTCCGAAATGGGAAGTTGGCAGTACAAAATCGGTAAAAAGAAAATGCAATTTGTAAAGAGTTACGCAATTAGTGAGTATTTTTCTATAAAGAAAGACAATGAACAAGTGGTTGCTTATCGAAGTGAAATCTTGACTAAAATAGAACAAATGGTAACAGAATCATCGTTGACAATTCCCTCCAATTCCGGTCGTTCATCTTTTAATCATTAAAAAATAAGAATGCTAAAATCGTATTTAATTCTAATATGTCTGTCGGTAAACTTCTCAGGATTCGCTCAACATTACCAATTGGACTCTGTCGTTCACAGCATAAATGGTGTTCAGGTTATCACCACTCAAAAATATGACGCTGAAAATGAGAAGGCAGAACTTGTAAGGTACAAGCGACAAGGAGCAAATGATATTATTCAAAGAAGTGAGCGTATACAGGTAGCATACGATGACAAAGGAAATGAGCTATACCGTATCTCTTCAGTTTGGAACCCTGTACGTGATACCTGGGATGAAGAAGAGAAAGTAGAACAAGAATTCAATGCTAACAACAAATCAATCCAGTTCAGTAGCTATCAGAAAAGAAATAATCAATGGATAAAAGTGTTTGAAAACAAACGAATATATACCCAAGATTCAATTATAGAAACAGATTACGATACTAAGGACGATAAATTTCAGCCCATACAAAAGAATGTATCCGTCATTAATGCATTTGATAAGATCAAAACCCATGAGGCTTTCCTTTGGAATGATAAAGAACAGACTTGGCAACCGTTAATCCAAACGGTAAACGTCTATCAAAAGGATACGATTATAATTGGTTTTGAGACCATAGAGTGGAAACAAAACCAATGGCACAAACAAGAAAAAGTCGTTTATGAGTTAGATAAAGATAGTGTCAGAACAGAAAGCTATATTCTTTACAAAGGGCAGAACAATAGCTGGATGCCCGTTTCCAAGTTTGGAGAAGAGTTGTGGCCGGAGCAGAACAAAAAAAAGAGCAGCAGTTATAAATGGGAGGATATCAATAGTAAATGGATGATACAGACACAAGTCGAGACCTATTTCAATAAGCAAGGCAAAGCGCAAGATATTTTGTTTTCAGAAGTAGATACGGCCAATAATCAATTAATGCTTCAATTGGAGCAGATACACCTTTATGACAAAGAAGGGCGCTTGACACTTTTTCAGGATCTTTCCCATTCTTATGATGCAATAACGGGAACACAAAGCACTGTCAAATTTGATAAAGAAGGAAATGTCATCCGAGAAAGTACGTATGATTTTGATCCCGAAAATGATACTTGGAATGAGAAAATAACGACAGAGTTTGTATATGACAAAAGCATAGACGTGTATACGGTACCTGCCACGCGCAAGAGGCATGATTTATTCGACTTGAACCCGTACGGTTACATTACCAATAAATCTGCGGTAAAGCAAGTGAAAATCTATCTTTATAACCAGGGAAAAAAAGTTTTATCTGAAGAATTTGAGTTTTTCTATTCATCACTTCCATAGGCTCCCTATCTACAATGGCGTACTCAAGTTTTTCCGTGTTAATACCAGGGCAAAATCAGGCTTCCCGGAAAGATACAGCAGGTACTACTTTTATGTTTTATCAACCACTTTTTTTTGGTAATATTGAAAGTAGATAGTTATCATTTAGTTACATTCTAATCATTTCATTCGCATGG
>JAITLW010000036.1 GCA_031277715.1 Sphingobacterium sp.
CATTACGTAGCGCTCCCTATCATTGTTGTTGAAGTTTCTATTGGTCGTCCAATAAGGGTTTTGCATAGAAAGTCCTAAAGGACCGTAGGGCCAGAACTGTGTTTTGAAATTACGCTCCGGATTGTATCGCTCATAGACCTTATATTTTTCAATATCGTCGCCCCTAGGGAAGAGGTATAGTGGCACGATAGGGTTAAAGTATTGTCCTTGAGAAATCATGTTTTGATTTTTCAATTTGACAAACATAAGGTTGAGATCTAATGATAATTTATTGTCTAAAAATGACGTTGAATTGTTTAAGGTGATATTATACCGGTCCATTTTGTTTTTTGGAATGATACCACGACCATTGAGAGAAGCTATGGACAGGTAGGTCTGGTTCTTTTCGGAACCCGTGGACAGGGATATCGTGTTGCTGATATTAGAGCCGGTTTCAAAAAAATCTTTGACATTAAATGAGGATGGTGTAGAAAGTTTGCTACCCCAACTGTCGAAAGCCCCTGGTGTTGAGGTGCCATAGGTGTTTTGAAACTCCGGCATGACAAAAGGAGAGAAGAAGGTCGAGCTGTTGGATATGCCAATATTGGTTCTTTCTTTATTCCCCTTTTTAGTAGTCAGTAATATAACACCATTTGCCGCTTGGCTTCCGTATAGTGCCGCGGAGGCAGCTCCGGTCAGTACGGATACGGACTCAAAATCTTCCGGATTCAGATTGCTGATCCCGTCGCCACCATCACGGCCTCCATATATGCCATTGGGGGTGATGCTGTTTTTAGAGAAGAGATTAGGCAAAGGCATACCATCCAATACATAGAGGGCGTTGTTGTTTCCAAAAATTGACTTATCTCCACGCATAACTACACGGGTAGATCCGCCTATACCGGAGGCACTTGCATTAATGGTGACACCCGCAACTTTACCAGATAGACTGTTTACTAAACTTGCGTCGGGAACAGTGGTCAGTTCCTCTTTTTTGAGTTCTTGAATATTATATGAAAGTGCCCGAGAGGATTTTTTGATTCCTAAAGCGGTGACTACAACTTGATCTAAGACACCGGTTTCAGTTTTTAGAACCACTTTTAAGGGGATCAAATTCGTCAGCTGAATTTCTTGTCTTTGGAAACCAACAAAGGAGAAAAGTAGAACATCGTTTGGCATTGCTTCGATGGAAAATTGCCCCGCTTCGTTACTTTTTGAAGTCTTTTTATTGCGCTTGTTTAAAATTGAAACTGCAGGGATGGGGCGGTCTGCTGTATCAACAATGGTCCCGCTGATCTGTGTAGGTTGCTTTTCTTCGGTATTTATCTTACCCGTACTGGCAATGACGATATACTTGTTATGGATGGTGTAGCTTAAGCCCGTATTTTGAAGGACAATATCTAAAGCTTTGGCGATGGGGGTGTTTTCTAGAGAAAGATCTATCAAGGGGGCACCTTTGATGAGGTCCTTGTCATAGAAAAAACTATAACCGCTGGCTTGTTCAATTTGCCTAAAGACGCGCTCAATCTTTTTTTGTTTTACATGGAGATTGATCCTTTGTGAAAAGCCTTTGGCTGTTGGAATAAAGATCCCGACAAGAAGAATGAAAATTGAAAACTTCATGAGAAACTGTGTTGAGATAGGTTTACCTCTGTCAAAAAAGTCCTTATCTTTTTTGACATTTATTGATAAAAGCATAGATTTGAAATGGTTATGGTTATTAATTATCTATTTAGAAATTAGTGCCTAATTACGACTAGTCTGCCCGCCAGCAGGCTAGTTTTTTTGCACATTGTTTTTGGTGTTTTATTTAGGCATAGTCTTTTCAATTTTAATTGTTTTACCATCAAGTTTACAGGTTACGCGTTTTGTCATATTCAAAAGATCTAATAGATCTTGAAGGGGGATGTTTCGTGGTATTTTTGCCGCTAGTTCAAAGTCATTTTCTTTGTCAAATATAATTTCTACATCATACCAGCGCTGTATTTGTTCGATCAGCTCAGAAAGCAAGATGTCGCTCTTAGAGAAGAAACCATCTTTCCAGGCAATGACTTGTTCTGTATCAATTTTGAGAGGAGACGATATTACTCTGGTATCTGGGTTGGCGATGATTTGTTGTCCAGGACGTAGCCTGACCTCCTTTCGGCCTACAGAGACCATAACTTCCCCTTGTAAGAGGGTGGTCATAATGTCTTTGTTGTAGGCATCTACGTTAAATTGTGTTCCTAAGACTTTAACTTGTAGACCCTCCCGAAGCTGAACGTTGAATGGACGGTTGCTATCTTTTGCTACATCGAAATAGCCTTCTCCCTCCAAAAATACATCTCTACTGTTCTGACTGAATAGCTGAGGAAACCGAAGCTGACTTTCTGCATTTAGCCAGATAGAGGTTCCGTCATTCAGGTGGATTTGATATTGTTTTCCTCTAGGAACAGTGATCGTATTTAGTTTTTGTGAGTTTGCCATGGTAGAGGACGGTAAGGTCTCAAAATGATACGTTAGGTGTCCCTCCTTGGATTTGGAAAGTGTCATACCTTCTTTTTTGACGGAAGAGCCTGCTTGTAGCGTGTCCAGTAGTATGCGGCTTCCATCTACTAATGTAAGCACCCCTTGCTGTGACAAAGAATTGTCTTCAGCGTAAGTTCCACTTTCTGATAGGGAGAACAGGCTGTTTTTTGATTGTAGAAGATATAGTGAGAATCCTACAAGGAGAAGTGCGGCCGCAACCCAACGTACGGTCGCAAGTTTGAATATAGGTTGTTTCTTTTTTTCTTCTTTATCGATAGCGAATAGTATACGCTCTTTCAATGCCGGACGCTCAAAGGAGAATGTAGGGTCTTGATGTCCTTTGTATAAATTTTGTAATAGATCAAGCAAACGCTCTTCATCCTTTTCTTTTGACAGTAAGTTAAAAAACTCAGTCCGCTCCGTATCTGTAGCAGTTTTGTCGAAATATTTCGTAAAGAGTTCTCCCAATCTAGTGTTACGCATAATGATTAGCTTTAAAAAAAACCACAATAGATGGGCTTTTCTAGTAAAGACACTTGCTGTTAAGAAAAGGGTAATCGAAATTTTATTTTTTTTTTAACGAAAGGGGATTGGTAAGAAAAGTAGGAGAAGAATGACGTCATCCATGTGATCATGTACATAGGTTTTGATGAACTGCCGGGCAGTGCTTAGTCTTTTTTTAACGGCTTCGGATGTGATGCCTTGTCTTTCTGCTATTTCGGTGTACTTAAGGCGGTGTGTTTTGCTCAAAAGTAAGGTTTCTCTTTGAGGAGTGGGAAGTTTATCGATGGCTTCTTCTATTAATGCCCGCATAGACTCGATGACTTCATCGTCGGAGTCTACTG
The DNA here is from genome assembly GCA_031277715.1 of Sphingobacterium sp. Lineage (GTDB taxonomy): Bacteria > Bacteroidota > Bacteroidia > Sphingobacteriales > Sphingobacteriaceae > Sphingobacterium. The sequence goes on from JAITLW010000036.1 coordinate 3,333, forward strand.
TTGCATAATTGAGTTCTTGCTCTAATATCGTCCACCGTGTTTTTTGAAGAGCGGTTTTGCGGAGGTGATTGAGTGTTTTGTTGCGGCACATAATAAATAGATAGTCTGAAAAACTATTAATATTATTAAGAGCGCTTCTATTGAGCCAAATTTTAACAAAAACATCCTGAACTATTTCTTCTGTATCTTCGATGGATTCGGTCATTTTAAGCACGTAGCTTCCAAGATGACTATGGTAAGCATCAAAAAGGCGGGCAAAAGCAATACGGTCTCCTTCAAGCACGCGCATTAAGAGATCCTTTTCATTGGGAAGCTTCTCAAAAGCCATCAATTCTACAATTGGTTATTACGTAAAAAATAATTAAATGATACTCAAAAATATTAAAGTATGAAGCAAATATATAAACAAAATTAATTTTTTACTTAAAACCGAAAATAAGCAGTTGCTTTCTCTATTTCGATATTATCATGTGGAGGGTTTATTTTTTTTCGAAAGTCTCTCCTTTTTTAAGCGAAATGGTGAAATAGGCAAAGGCACTGATGACTGCTAAGGCAAGAAAAAGAACATCAATAAAAAGGATATCATACTGCCGCATCTCCCAGGTGCGAGAAATCCATAAGCCTGAATGCAGTCCATTTGTGAAGGGGACAGCAAGGCAGGTAAGGGTCGATAGTATCCAGATTTGGCGATTGATCATAGCAAGATTCCGGAGTAGCAGGAAATAAGAGGTCAGGGCCGCCCAGCTGAGAAAAAAACACTGGTATATAAAAGTTTTATCGATACTAGGGGCGAGTTTGACGCAGACAAGGGTAAATGCTGTAACCGGTAGCATGGAAAGGCAGATGGATAGGAAGATATTCGTTGTCCAGAAGTTAAATTTTCTTTTGTGGGGAGATACTATGTTTTTGTCCCGAGCTACGAGCCAAATCATTATCCCGGATAAAATAATGGCGCAACCCATTATACCCATGAGGAAGAAGGCAATCTGTATGGGGCGTCCTCCAAAGTCGCCGAAATGTAAATGATATATAAGGCTACGGATGGTGTCTATGTAAGTGGTATCGGTTGTCGGAGATTTGAAATCCAGTATCTGACCAGAGGCCACTTTCTGTCTGATGTAGCCTGTGCCTGCAAAATTTACTGAGGGGAGGGCCTTGGCTTCTAGAGAAACTTCCATGCTTTGGTCTCCAAAATTACGGATATAAATGCGTGATACTTTGCCACCCTCCCAGCGGTCTAATGTCGAAGCGATGAAGGTGTTCATGTCGAAATCGGCCTCTAGGGGCTGATGCTGATAACTCACCGTTATTGTTTTAGTTGACTGTAGTTCTTCAAACATCTTAGCCTGGTCACTATTGTATAGGAGGTGTGAGAAAGGAGTCGTGAGCAAGAAATTGGTGATGAGGATAATACCTGTTATGGAAAAGATGAAATGAAAGGGGAGGCCAATGACGCCTAGCACGGTGTGTAGATCGGTCCAGATGGTTTTCCAGTTTGCTCTTGGTCGGAAGAGAAAGAAGTTTTGTTTGATTTTGTTCCAATGTAAAAAAAGTCCGGTGATCAAAGCGAAAAGGTAGATAAATGCGGTGATACCTGCTAGTAGATACCCAAATGGAGTACCTATGCGTATCGGGACCTCATTGAGGGGGGCTAGGAAGTGTAAGCGATATAGAAACTCGCCCATATCATATTGATGTTGCTGTGCCGCGTTTTCTAGGTTTGCAAAATGATACAGAATTGCAGCGCGGCCCTGTTCTTTTTTATCTAAGGGGGCCCCGTCTGTTTTTACAACTGTGCTGGTATCTTTAGAAGCACTCATATAGACGTGTGTCCCGTCACCGCCATTCAGAGGGTAAAAGTCAAGGTCTCTGCCCATCATGTTGTAACGTAGCGCCAATGAATCTAACAGATGGTTATAGTCGGGTATCGAGGGGATATTTGCCGTAGATTCTCCTCTTTGCCAGGAGGTGATGTCTTTTTTGAAAAAGGAGAGCGACCCCGCAAAGAAAATGATGTAGAGTAATGCCGCGGTTATAATACCACTGATTGTATGGGTATGAAAATATATGTTATATCGTCGCTGATCCATAGGTCAAGTTTATGTGGAGTAGGTGTGCAATGAATAGAAATATCAATGTGAGGCCGATGTATGTAATCCAAACGAACCATGGATTTTTAGCTATAAATGCCCATAGAAGTAATAATGCCCAGCAGATATAGCCCGTAAAAAAGGAGGTGGCAATAACGTTTTGCTTTGGAAAAAAAGCAGTGAGAAGAATGTGGAAGCTTAGCATTACAGCGTATCCGGCAAGGGTTCCTGCAAGAATACGATTCAGCCGTTGCCACCAGTGCTTGTTTAGGTGTTTTTTGTTTGCAGGCATCAGCTTATAAATTCAATAAGGATGAATACTCCAAAAAGTAAAGCAACATAGCGAAACTTTATAAAGTGAAAGGGAAGTATAAAAACGGCCAGCCCTCCTGCGGTCATAAGGAATATACAAGACGCAAATAAACCACTGCCTATGCCAAAATATTTGATGCTAAGTAGAATAGCTACTAGTAGTAGGCCGTAGGCCAAGATGTAGTTTGTGGGTTTACTTTTTGCGATCTGCTGTAAGAGCCATGGCTTATGCAACCAGTCAACTCGTGTTGCACGATTCATGAACAGGATGAAGCTCAATTGGTAGAAGGTGTAGATAAGAGTGACCATGGTGATGTGTTTCTAATGTTGGACAGAAGGTCAATATCGCCTCCAGATCAGAGAACTGGGGCGATATTTAATTCTTCAAACTGTTTCTTAGAAGGTATAGCCTAATGTGAGCCTAAATGATGTTGGTGGGGCGGCTCTCCAGCCGTAGTGTGTGTAGCCCCAAGCCTTAGGATAGAATCCTGTATAGTTGTATTTGTTTAAGACATTGTTCACCAATAAGGCGATATGGTAATTGTCTTTTTTGTAGGAAGTCCCTAGGTCTACGCTGAATAAATCATTCGGGAGATACTTCTCTGCAACAACAGGCCATGCTGCCCGCTTTGCCTGCCATTCATAGCCTGCCGAAAAGCCTAATCCTTCTAAGGCTCCTCCTCGTAAGGTGTAATATAACCACGCGTTGGAAATATGTTTGGCTGTGCCATAAAGCATCATGCCTACTCTCTCTGGACTGTTGTCTTTAGATATTTTAGCATCGGTATAGGCGTAGTTGAACATCACTTGCAAGCTCGGTGATATACGTCCATTAATGTCTAGTTCTATCCCCTTAGATGTGGCTTCGCCAGATTGCTCCACAAAGCCTGGGTTGTTGGGGCCTACAGGAGTCGTGATGTTGGTCCGTTTCAAATGATAGCCTGTCAATCCAATGAGTAGCTGTTCTTTGAAGAAGGTCTTTTTGAAGCCAAGTTCGATATTCTTTCCCCGGGATGGATCCGCGGCCTCGCCGTTTACTAATGAGCCACTTTGTTCTTGAAAACTCTGATCATATAAGGCGTAGGAGGTAAAAGTCGGAGTAATTAAACCGGTGATGCTAAAACGAGGTGTGAAGGCTTCGTTCTTGACCCTCGCGCCATCTGCCGCAGTGCTGATTCGTGTGGTTCTGGTATACCGTATTCCTGCGCCAAGACGTAGCTTACCCTCCAAGAAGTGCGCTTCATCTTGTAGGTGTCCCGAATAATAGCTGTATTCGCTGAGTGTCGCAGCGCCACGTTCTCGTAATGACTGGCTTCTATCATAGGTCGGTATATCTGTCTTTTTTAACTTACCATATACCGGTTTGTAGATGTTAAACGGAGCGCCGATATCGGGGGCGAGAGAGGTCCAGTCTGCTACATATAATTTTGTGCCCATATCAAGTCCCATCAGTATGTTGTTGCGCACGGAGCCAATGTTAAACTTTCCTTTGGTGAATACCTGACCTACAGTCGAAGTGTTTAAAGCGTCATTTACGGAGAGCCCTCTGCGAACGTCTCCTTTGTCATCGAGGGTGTTGTATTTTGCATATAGGGACTCGCCTTCCATTTCGGAGCGGATATAGCCAAACTGCGCCGTGAGCATCCAATCTTCTGAAAAATAGTGATTGATAGCCCCAAAGACATTATGCTCTTTGACTACAGTGGGGTCGATGATGGGATCCGAAAAATTGAATTCGCGAGGTAACTCTTTAAACCCTTTTATACCATAAGCGTATTTAGCAAAACCACCTGTAAACGAATTGTGGGATAAGATGTATTCTGCTGTGAAATCGGTCTTATCGGAAAATATATATTTGATAGATGGATTGATAACGTACTGTTCGTTAGATACGTTTTGCATATGGGACCCTTTTTTGGTGCCCATTATATTGAATCGACCAAGTAGTTTTTTGTTTTTTGAGAGCGAGCCATCGAGGTCTACTTCACCTCGATAGAGGCCAAAGCTTCCAAGGCTTAACCGAGCGCTGTTAATACCATCTCCTTTCGGTTTTTTAGTGACTATATTATAGAAACCGCCAGGCTGGGTATTTCCCATCATGAATCCCGCAGGTCCTTTTACAAACTCTATGCGCTCGACGAAAGACATGTCTTCACGTAGCGGACCAAAGCTACCGCTTACGTCCATGCCGTTGCGCAGATTAGATGCGCTATAGCCTCTAGTGGATATGCCTGTACTGCCTTCCTCTTGATGGTAAATGGTCCTTGCTCCACTGATATTACGGGTAAATCCTTCTGCAGTGGATAGGATCATCTGATCGCTGAGCTGTTTGTTGTCAATAATGACAATGTTCTGAGGGGTTACTAAAAGGTTTTCGGACAGTCTTAAAGTCGACGAGGGGATACTTTTTCGATTTACGGATACTAAAACGGTTTCTAGCGACTTACTGTCTTGAGGTAATACAAAGTGAAGTGAGAGTCGCTGATCCATAGACAAATCAATTTTCTTGATCTGTTCGCGGCCCATGTAAGAAACTTTTACTTCATAAGAACTGGGTTTTAAGGCTTGGAATAGATAGTGACCAGTTTGGTCACTTTCGGTAGACTGCTGGGCACCGATCAGGGTTACAGTAGCTCCATGGATAGGCTTGCCATCTTCAGAGCTGATTTTTCCCTGGATTATTCCTTGCGCCTGAGCGTGGCTTATGGCAGGAATGAATAGTAATAGAAAGAATAGATAATACAAGACCGCGCTGTGTATATCTTTTGTAAAATAATTTGTTTTAAGCATCGCTATTTAGAATTAGTCTTATTTGTTGTGTAAATTGTTACAAAAGTAGGCGATGGTTTAGTCTATCGCATTTAGCAATCGGTATAAAAACATTAGACTTTGGTATTTATAGATTTATGGATAATTCGGAGAGTAATTTAATAACCGATTTTTTTAAACTGGATCGTGTTATGCTTGATTCATTGGAGGTTAATGGTTATACGGCCAAAGTTTTGGAAAATGACCTGGGAATGTTTTCGACGCTCTCTCTATATGATTCTGCGGAATTTCTTATTAAGGAACATCGATTTCGCTACAAAAGAGACCATACTCAAAAGTTTAGAACGAATCAGGTTAAGTATATAGAAATGAGCTTTTTTATTCATCCGCATTATATTGAAGACAGTATAAACGGACAAAAAACGATATATAAACCTTTTAGTTCATATATCTACCTTACGCCGGACAACGCTGATGTGGAAATTTTCTTTAGAGAGAAGTTGGAATATCGTCATGTAGATGTGTATTTAGACCGGTCCTATTTTGATGGTTGGTCGGAGGTTAATACAGATATTCAAGATTTCTTAAGGAAAAAAGACGGAATTGATTCTGCTCATGTCTTTCCAGGGGGAGTTCCCATATGTGAAAGAGTTGTACAGATCTTGTATGCGATAAAGTCTTGTCGCTTGAAGGGATTGAGTCGGGAGTATTTTATGAAGGGAAAGGTATTCGAATTATTGAGTGTCATTTTTGAGAAAGGAAAACGGTTGGAGGATGAGAACAGGTTTTCTAGATTTCATCTGCGTCAGGATGACAAAGCAAAAATTAAACAGATAGCTCGAACGATTGAAGAAAATTTGGATAGGTTTTTTACCATTGCAGATCTTGCACATCGTTTTGGCCTTAATACTTTTAAGTTGAAAAAGGGCTTTAAGGAAATTTATGGTATTGGAGTGTTTGAGTTTACAATCCAACAAAAAATAGCAAAGGCCAAAGAGCTGATTCGAGAAACGGATTTAAGCTTTAAAGAGGTTGCTTTCATGCTGGGATATTCGGCTGCGTCTTCTTTTTCTACACGCTTTAAGATGGAGTCAGGGCAATCTCCAGCGGCGTATAAAAAATCGCTAGTTGATTCTGATCACGGTTCTTTGGTGTGTGCTGAAAACAGGAAAGAGGGCTGTGTTGCTCTTAAATAGTTATATTTATGCTTCAGAAATCATATGATATGGATAGCTTTAGACATCTTTCAGATCCTATACTGTTAAAACTCAAAACTGCTTTTGAAGGACCTATTGGCGTTTTTGCCGAAAAGGTCCGGTTCGCTAAAAATGAATTTCTTTTATCTCCGGGTCAGAAGTGTAGGTACTATTATTTTATTACGGAAGGTCTTCTCGCAAACTATTATATTAAAGACGGAGAAGAAGTTGTCACAAGTTTTACATTCCCCGGCGATATTGGTGTTGAGTTTAAAAGTGCAGTGCTAAAGATTGTCAGCAAAGATTATATAAAGGCTCTTTCTTCGGTTGAGGCGTATCGGATCTCAGTTGCTGAGTTTGATAAGAAAAAGCATGGGAATCATGAATTGATTGAACTCGAAAATGAACTTGTGGTGGCTTACGCGCTCCTATTGGAAGAGCGGCTTTATTTTTTGCAACACAATAGTGCTGTAGAGCGATATAATTACCTCTTGTCGAATTATCCAGAATATATCCAATATATTCCATTAAAGTATATTGCCTCCTACCTGGGGGTCAAATTGGAGACCCTGAGCCGTATCCGTGCACAACAGTAGCGTTATTATTTGATAATTGTCAAATGTTTGGAATCTGTGCTTGACGACCTTTGTTAAAAAAGAAAATAACAATGGAGTTAAAGAAAGATTTTTGGAGTGCTGATGGAGAGGTACGTTTGGCAACTGAAGCAGATAAGGATGATTTGATTCATATAATTTCTAAATCCTTTGTGGAAGATCCCTGTTTTAAATGGCTTTTGGAAAAGAGTAATCACGCCGCTAAAGCCACGGAGTTGAGCCGGTATCTTGTTGAAGAAACGTTTGTCAAAGGTTTTGCCTGTATTACTCGGGATAAAACAGCCGCTGCCCTATGGCATACGTCAACGAAGGAAAAGGTGACCTTGTCTTATATTCTTAGGGATCTTCGGTATGTTTTTAAGCTGGGGTTGGCGACTGTAGACCGTAGTCTTGATCTGTTAAAACTAAAGCGAGGTCTTTCTCCGGCAGAGGATAGTCTTTACTTGGCCTGTATCGGGGTGCTTCCCGTGGCACAAGGGAGGGGACTGTCTAAGAAATTGATTGAACCTGTTATAAAAAGATGTCAAAATAGTGGTCAACTCGTTTATCTAGAAACAGCAAATCTGACGAATGTATCTATATATGAAAGACGTGGTTTTAGAATGACAGATGAGGTCAAGATGGACTGGATGACACTCTATTTTATGGAGGTAAGTTAAAAGAGGGTGGACATAAAAAAAGCGACTTCTTTTGAAGTCGCTTTTCGTAGCCCGTAGGGGAATCGAACCCCTGTTTCCAGAATGAAAATCTGGCGTCCTAACCCCTAGACGAACGGGCCCTTTTGCTTTGGTGATGCAAATATAGACGCTTTTATCTATTATCCAAAATAATTTTTACTCAAAGGTCATAATGTGCTGAAAGCTAAAATATTATTTTTTAAATCAAGTCAAATCCAATGTCAGTGCGGAAGTATTTGCCTTGAAAAAAGATACGGCCAGCATCGGCTGTTGCTTGCTGTAAGGCTGTAAATAGGTCGTCTTGGAGTGTCGTCACTGCGATAACACGGCCTCCTGCGGTTACAACTTCTCCATTTACCAACTTGGTGCCTGCATGAAATACGATGGACTCTTTTACATTTTCGATGTTGCTGATTACTTTTCCGTTTTCGTAATCTCCTGGATAGCCTCCAGAAACTAACATGACTGTTACCGCGGTCTTTGGACTCAAGGTATAAGAACGGCTGGAAAGGTTACTTTGTGCAACACCTTCTAATAGGTCTACAAGGTCAGACTCGATGCGTGGAAGTACTGATTCGGTCTCAGGATCGCCCATGCGTACATTATATTCGATGACATAAGGCTCGCCATCTACGTTCATGAGGCCAATAAAAATGAAACCTTTGTAAGGGATATTGTCTTTTTTCAAACCATCAACTGTAGGCTTGATGATGCGTTCCTCTACTTTGTTTAAAAAAGTTTCGTCCGCAAAAGGAACAGGGGAGATAGATCCCATTCCACCAGTATTTAAACCTGTGTCGCCTTCACCAATTCGTTTGTAATCTTTGGCCGATGGTAAAACCTTATAAGAGTCACCATCTGTCAAAACAAAAACGGAAAGTTCAATGCCTTTCAAGAACTCTTCAATAACGACTACAGAGCTGGCCTGTCCAAACTTGGCTTCTGCGAGCATGGCGGTAAGTTCAGCTTTGGCGTCTTCTAATGTTTCACAAATCAAAACTCCTTTGCCTGCAGCCAGACCGTCAGCCTTAAGTACTATAGGAAGTTTCTGTGTTTCTAGATATGCTAAACCTTCTTCAAGGTTAGATAATTCGAAGGATTTATATGCCGCTGTAGGGATTTGGTGTCGAAACATAAACTCTTTTGAGAAGTCTTTTGACCCCTCAAGCTGAGCGCCTAGTTTTTGCGGCCCAACAACAGCAATATGCTTAAGGTCATCTCTTTCTAAAAAGAAATCGTGGATTCCTTTTACCAAAGGTTCTTCTGGGCCAACGAGAATAAGGGTAATGGCATTTGCTAACGCAAAAGCTGCTATTCCTTCAAAGTCTGTTACCTTGAGGTCTACGTTTTGTCCATATTGTTCTGTTCCTGCATTGCCAGGGGCAATGTAAAGGTTGGTAAGTTTAGGGCTTTGTGCAATTTTATAGGCAAAGGCAGATTCGCGTCCGCCTGATCCAACAATTAAGATATTCATGTCACAAACTTAGAGAAATATGCTTTAATTTTTGTTATCTTTCCTTAACATTTTATAAATCAATAGAGACGAATATGAGATTCCTCCTTGTTTTCCTTGTTCTACTACTGAACGGTAGTGCCTATTCTCAAGATATCCAAAAGGTTTTGGACAATATGGAGGCGCATCATGGAAGTAATCCACAGGAAAAGCTCTATCTGCACTTGGATAAGTATGCTTATACAGCAGGTGAAACAATCTGGTTTAAAGCCTATACGACTATAGGATTGCAGAATCTGTTTTCGAACCATAGTGGTATTGCTTATGTAGAGTTGATTGATGGTGCTAAAAGAACGGTTAGTTCAATGACTATTCCTTTGGTGATGGGGCTGGGGATGGGAGATTTTAAACTTCAAGATACTATTACAGAAGGCTCTTACCGCTTGAGGGCGTATACCAATTGGATGCGAAATGCAGATGAAGCCTATTTTTATGATCGCACGATACAGATCTCCAATGGGCGCACGGATAATGTGATGACCACAACCTCAGTGCGTACGGAGGGCAAAGATAATGTGTATACGATTCAATTGAAAAGCTTGTCTGGGCTCCCGCTGTCGAAAAGACAAGTGCGGTATGAGGTTCTGTCTGGAGGGGAAACTGTAGAACGAAAGCGAGGAAATACAGATGAAGAAGGGAATCTCTCGATTGCTCTTTCTAAAAAGTATGGGGATGCATATCTTAAGTTGCGCTTTGATAATCTGGAGAAGTTGCCTGTAAATAAGCTTTTGAAAATTGTGCCTCCGGCGCTAGGGAATAGTGTGCAGTTGCTCCCTGAGGGAGGGAAGTTACTGGGTGATAAAATTAATAACATCGCTGTAAAAGCAATAAACCCCAAGGGAATGGGGGTCAAAGCAAAAGTCACCTTTACTATGGGTAAGGATACAGCAGGTGTAATCGAAACAAATAGTTTGGGTATGGGAGCGGGGTATATATTTGTTCAGCCAGGTACTCCTGTTGTGGTTAGGGCAACGTTTGAAGATGGCTCTGTGATAGATGTGCCTATGCCAGAGGTGTATGCATCGGGCTATGCAATCACTGTAAATAGTCAGAATGGAAGTAAAGTGTTTGCCCAGCTTAATGTTTCTAAAGATCTGGTAAATCAAAAAGAGGTGTACTTTGTGTTGCATCATTTGAGTGAGGTGATTTTTGTGTCTAGGCAGAAGTTGAGTAAGGATGAGCTTGTTTTTTCTGTAGACAAGAAGATGATGCCTACCGGAGTCCTTACAATCAGTCTTTTGGATGAACGTTTTCAGCCGATTGTAGAACGTCCTTTTTTTAATTACAACGCGAATAGTATGTTGCCTGTGTCCTTAAGTTTGAATAAAGAGCATTTTGCAGCTCGCGAGCGTGTGAAGGTAGATCTGAGTGTGGGTAACGATTCAGATTCTATTCGGTTTGGTGCTTTTTCTGCGTCTGTTGTTGATCTGACTAAGATTAGAGATAGCGTCTCGCTTGCTCCAAACATCATTTCTACATTGTTGTTGAGTTCAGACCTCAATGGGTATATCGAAAATCCAGGTTATTATTTTGATTCGAATGGAGTTAGGTCGCGTGATTTGGACTTGTTAATGTTGACGCAGGGATGGAGGAATATCAATTGGGGAGAATTGGATGGAGGCAGTAAGCCAAAGTATGATGTTGAAAAAGCATTGAAAATAAGCGGATATACGAAGAAGTTGGGCAGAACGAAACCCGAGGTAGGAGCAAAAGTACAGCTCATTTCGACCAAGAATTATATGAATTTTGTGGATACTACTTCTAATGAAGAGGGGTATTTTGAATTTGACGATCTTTTGTTTCCTGATAGTATCAAGTTCCTGGTCTCTGCGCGGGACGCGAATAAAGGGAAAAACAATATAGATATCGTTATAAACAAGGAGGAGCGGGCCTTGGTAGGGGATAATAGGAACAAGGGTGATGAGATAGGGGATGTCAACGCGGTGTATAGAGATCAAATTAATCAGTCCAAACAGTTTTTTGCAGCATTAGAAAGACAGGGGTTGATGGAGAAATCTATTGCTATAGAAGAGGTTGTCGTAAGGGCTAGCACGAAGAAAAAAGTAGCTGAAAATTCCAGTAACCTTAACGGGCCGGGAAATGCTGATCAGGTATTGACAAGTGAGGACCTATCTACCTGTCCAACATTGGATATGTGTTTGGCTGGACGATTGATGGGGGTCACCTTTGTCGGAGGGGTGCCTTATAATACGAGGGGAAATGTACCAATGCAGATTGTTTTGGATGGGATGTATTTGGAGGGGGATCAACTATCTATGATTAATGTGAATGATATAGAAAGTATTGAGGTGCTGAGGAATGTGAACTATACTGCAATATATGGTATGAACGGAGGGAACGGCTTGTTGATTATCACTTCAAAAACCGGATTGTCAGCTATGCGAAGCTATGTTCCAAAGGGAATTATGACTGTACAGCCACAAGGGCTTCACGTGAATCGGGAATTTTACAAACCGGTGTATGATGTTGAGGATGGGAATAGACTGGAGCGGGATCTTCGAACTACGATACATTGGGAACCGAGTATCGTAGCGGACAAAAGCGGAAAGGCTTCGTTTGATTTTTTTACCGCCGATGGTAGTGGACGGTATGTTATAATTGTTGAAGGATTGGACTTGACAGGAAGGATATTACGGAAACTTGTGGAGTTTGACGTGCGCTAGTTTTTTATATCCAATCGCCGTCGCTCTTGCGACGGCGATTGGAAGGGGTTTTATGGTGTTGTCTGGGCTAAAAGTTGCTCCTCGGATGGAGAAATCTTACTTATCATATAACGATCGATAGTCGTTATTTTCATCTCATCGAGTGTTTGAATAAGATCGGCAGTACGTGCATGTTTGCTGGGCTTGATAAGTACAATCATATCTTTTCCTTGGGTGAGGGCTAGAATTTGTTTCTTCATCTCTAATAGGGTCTGGCGTAACTTATTTGTGCTCAGATCTATATTTGTAGGCGCAGCAAGAGGGCGCTCAAAGTCGCCGTGATACCAAAAGATATTTCCCTCACCAACAAGTAGTGATACTATTCGGTTCTCATCCATTTCCGTTTTGTTGTTCTGTGTCTGATCTGGCATGGCTATGTCGACTTGATGGGGCTTATTTAAAGATGTGGTCAACATAAAGAACGTGATGAGTAGAAAAGCCAAATCAACCATTGCGGTCAAATCAACACCAGGAGCCTGTTTGCGGGTACGAGTTTTTCTCTTAGAATCAATCGCTGTTTTTGTGTTTAATTCTGCCATGTCCAGATAGATTTTAGAAGTGAAATAATAAGTTTGTTTCTATTCATATGATGTGCTTTGTTGAATAATTCCATAAGCCTAGAATATTTTCTTATCTTGTAATATCATTTTAAGCGAGCAATTATGGATTATATACGTACAAAGAAGGAAGATCATATTCTACATATTTTGTTGGATCGGGGTCGGTCTAATGCAATGGATATAAAGGTGGTAGAGGAGTTGATTCGGACGTTGCAGGAGGCGGATGTGGATCCCTCGGTAGAGGGAGTCGTGTTGTCTGGAAAGGAAGGTTTTTTTTCTTCTGGATTAGACCTGATTACGTTGTTTGAGTATGATGAAGGGCAGATGCGGGCGTTTTGGACAAGATTTATGGAACTTATTAAGGTGTTCGTTGCTTTTAGGAAGCCATCGGTAGCCGCTATTACAGGACATAGCCCGGCGGGAGGCTGTGTGATGGCTTTGTGCTGTGATTATAGGGTGATGGCAGAAGGGGATTATATTTTGGGGCTGAATGAGGTTCCTGTAGGTATAGTTGTTCCGGAGGCTATTTTTACGCTTTACAGTTTTTGGATAGGACGAGGGGCTGCTTATCGAAGCTTGTTGGAAGGGCGTCTGTTCAAGCCAGAAGAGGCCCGTCAGGTGGGGTTGGTTGATGAGGTTGTCCCATTTGACCGTGTACAGACAGCGGCGATAAGACGATTGAAGTCGGTGATGCAGTTTGAAAAAAATGCTTGGAGGACAACGAAGCTGAATTTAAGGGGAGAACTTATTCGTGCAATGGAGCAAGGGGAAGAGGTTGCGATAGAGCAGGTATTGGAACAATGGTGGAAGCCAAGTACGAGAGGGATTCTAAAAACAATTATTGACAATCTAACGCAAAAGAAGTAAACGGAATTATAGGACCGATAAAGTGTATATATCATGATAAAAGGTGCATTAAAAGAGGATGCCCTCCGGGGAAAGACTGTTGTGGTGACGGGAGGAGGAACTGGGCTTGGTAAAGCAATGTCTAGTTATTTTTCTGAATTAGGAGCTAATCTAGTGATAACTAGCCGAAAGATAGATGTGTTGGAGGAAACCGCACGGGAAATAGAAAATAAAACGGGCAATCAAGTATTGGCAGTAGCTTGTGATATTCGTGAGATCGGTCAGGTCGAACAATTGTTAGAGCGTAGTATCTCGAAGTTTGGGCAGGTTGATATACTGGTCAATAATGCCGCCGGTAATTTTATCTCGCCTACAGAGCGGCTCTCTGCAAATGCATTTTCGACGGTGATTGATATTGTGTTGAAGGGGACTGCTAATTGTACACTGACATTTGGGAAGTACTGGATTGCTCAGAAGATACCTGCAAGTGTACTGAATATCGTGACAACTTACGCCTTTACGGGGTCAGGGTATGTGGTGCCCTCTGCTGTCGCTAAGGGTGGGGTGTTGACGATGACTAGGTCGTTGGCCGCTGAATGGGGGAAATATAATATTCGTCACAACGCAATAGCGCCGGGGCCATTTCCAACAAAAGGGGCTTGGGACAGGTTGCTTCCTGGCGAATTGGCAGAAAAGTTTGATTTTAAGAACCGGGTTCCATTAAAAAGAGTGGGAGATCACCAAGAATTGGCTAACTTGGCCGCATTTTTGGTGTCAGATTTTGCTGGTTATATAAACGGTGAAGTGATTACGATAGATGGGGGTGAGTGGCTACAGGGCGCTGGACAGATGAATGGTATGGAGGCTGTTCCAGACGAAATGTGGGATATGATCGAAAGTACAATTAGAAAGAATAATAAGTAGTTTATGTATAAGTTTTCGGCTGTTGTAGTGTTATTTGTCTTGTTTTTTGCTTCCTGCGGGCAGGGAGACAAAAAACAGGAAGAAGAAAAAAAAGATAGTGTCGAGCAGGTTCTACCTGTGACGGTAGAAGAGAGAAATGAACTTTCTGAGGTAATAACAAGATTTGTAAGAGCTTACGAGAATAAGGACGGGGGCAAATTGAATAAGCTTATTCATCCAGAATTAGGCTTTACTGTGATATATCGACCTGGAGCTTCAGATACTTTTGTAAAAGTGGATAGTATTGACTTTGCTAAAGCTATCCCGGAGTATTATCCCTATCCCGGTATTAAAAATGGATATGCATTGACTTTTGAAAAGCTACCAGAATTTGACTGTGGTACAGAGAAGTGGACTAAGCTAGGTTTTTTCTGTGATACAACGTCACATCCTAATCAATTGTCAAATATTGTTGCTTTTGAAAAAGAATTTGATCAACATTTGTTTTCAGAAGATCAGTTGGAAAAACTGGAAAAAAATGAAGCGGAAAGTTTTCGTGTTATTGTAACCTCCGAGGTGCCTCTTGTGTTTCATGTGCAACGGTATAAAGGAGATTGGTATGTGACGGTTTTGGATCGTGCGTATGCAGGGTGCGATGCTTAGCTTTGGTTACCGTATAAATAAAGAGATTTTAGAAAAATATAATATATAATGGTTTTTGATAAAGAGACGCAGAGTCGCATTGATAGTTGGACATCGGCAGAGTATGATAAGGATACGGTTATCGAGGTACAGCGACTGATTGATAGTGGAGAGGAAACGGAGTTGTTAGATTCTTTCTATAAGAATTTGGAGTTTGGAACGGGGGGATTGCGAGGTATAATGGGAGTCGGATCTAACCGGATCAATAAATATACGATTGGGAAGGCGACACAAGGGCTTGCAAATTATTTAAAAAAGCAATTCATAGGTCAGCAGATAAAAGTAGCGGTATCTTATGATAGTAGAAATAATTCTCAGACTTTTGGCCACCTCGTGGCAGATGTTTTTTCCGCTAATGGTATACACGTTTTTCTATTTGATGAGCTAAGACCTACCCCGGTATTGTCTTATGCAGTGCGGTATTATGGTTGTCAGGGGGGAGTTATGCTGACGGCTTCTCATAATCCTAAAGAATATAACGGTTATAAGGCTTATTGGAATGATGGCGGGCAGCTCGTGGCTCCACATGATAAGAATGTAATTGCCGAAGTTGATGCCATACATTCTGTTTCAGATATAAAATTTGAGCGTCGTAGTGAAAATGTCACTTTGGTGGGTTCTGAATTTGACGACTTGTATATAGGGGCAAACACCCAGTTGAGTATACACCCGGAGGCTGTAAAAGAGAATCAGGGATTGAAAATTGTGTATTCGTCCATCCATGGGACGGGAGTGACTATCGTGCCGAAGATGTTGAGCGCTTGGGGCTTCAATAATGTGCATATTGTTGAGGAGCAAGCGAAACCGGACGGAAATTTTCCAACGGTCGTATATCCGAACCCGGAGGAGGAAGAGGCTATGTCTATCGCAATGCGAAAAGGAGAGGAGCTGGATGCGGATGTGGTGATGGCTACTGATCCTGACGCGGATAGAGTTGGGGTAGCTGTGAAAAATCCTCAGGGAAAGTTTCAGTTGTTGAACGGAAATCAAATTGGCAGTCTATTGGTTTACTATGTGTTGTCGTCCAAGAAGGATAAAGCGGAGTTGAAAGAGAATGATTACAGTGTAAAGACTATTGTGACTACAAATCTAATCCGCGAGATCAGTGAAAGTTTTGGTGTTAAATGCTATGAGACACTGACTGGTTTCAAGTTTATCGGTGAGGTGATGACACGATTGATTGGTAAAGAAAACTATCTGGTGGGCGGAGAGGAGAGTTATGGCTTTTTGATAGGAGATTTGGTGCGAGATAAGGATGCGGTCAACTCTTGTGCGTTTATCGCAGAAATGACGGCTTATTTTAAAGGGAAGGGGAAATCTCTGTTTGATGTGCTGATCGATCTATATATTGCGTATGGGTTTTACCAGGAAAAACTAATTTCACTAACGAAGAAAGGAAAAGCGGGAGCAGAGGAGATAAAGCAAATGATGGTGGACCTGAGGGAGAATGCACCGGAGTCGCTAGGGGGAATTGCTGTTAAGGAGATCCGGGACTATGAAAGATTAGAAGCCTATGATGTCTTAACAGGGACTAAGTCGCGAATTGATCTGCCAAAATCAGACGTTCTTCAGTTTGTAACAGTCGATGGAGATGTAATATCTGCTCGACCATCAGGAACAGAGCCCAAGATCAAGTTCTATTGTTCGGTGAAAGAGGTGTTGCCAGATCGGACATCTTTTTCTGCAGTGTCTGAAGCATTAGAAAATAAGGTGTTGCGTATAATGGCTGATATTGTAAAGGACTAGAGATGGAGAAGTGGAAGCTGTTGGAGTCGAAATATATTATACAGAGGCCCTGGGCTACATTGCGTGTGGATAAGTTGGAGTTGCCAAATGGGAATGTTAAGGACGAATACTATGTCTTAGAATATCCTACTTGGGTCAATATGATAGGGATTACAGTGGAGGGGAATATTTTGTTTGTGCGGCAATATAGACATGGTGCTGATGAGATTCTGCTGGAGCTGCCTGCTGGAGTTGTTGAGGAAGGAGAAGCTCCTAAAGATGCCGCGGTGAGGGAGATGCTGGAAGAGACAGGTTATGAGTTTGATCGAATGGAGGAAGTTTGTAAGTTGTACGCTAATCCTGCTACGAGCGGTAATCTGACCTATACCTATCTATTAGAGGGGGGAAGGAAGGTGCAAGAGCAGGAATTGGATGATTCTGAAGATATTGAGGTGGTTGAAATGACTGTAGAGGAGGCTAAGGAATATCTGTTTGAAAATAAAATTGGGCAGGCATTGCATAGCGCCGCGCTGTTCTATACCTTGCGAAAACTGAACTTGCTATAATGCGAGTTCAGTTTTCGTCAAATGCTTTTTTAGGCTATTGTGCGGAGGTGTTAAGTGTTTGCCGAATAATTAGCTGTATTTTCTTAACTTTGCCAAATGGCAAGAGAGATATTCGAAACAAAGCGGAAGGCGTTAAAGATTAACCTAGATGCAGCTATCTATGGTACATTTGCAGAAATTGGTGCGGGTCAAGAAGTAGCCCGCAATTTTTTTGAAGCCGGAGCCGCTTCTGGTACTATCGCTAAAACCATGTCTGCATATGATATGGCGTTTAGTGATGCGATATATGGCGTTGAGGAGTCCGGTCGATATGTGAGCCGCGAGCGCCTAACGAAGATGTTATCGCATGAATTCAGCTTGCTGACAGAGCGACTACATACTGAGAAATATGAGAACAAGCGTTTCTTTGCTTTCGCAGATACAGTTACTACCCTTAATTTTACCAAAACAAATGAACCGCACGGTTGGCTGGGTATTCGTTTCCAACATGAAATAGACGGACCTACGAACGATATTGTTATTCATGTGAGATTGTTGGATAGTGATAACCGTTTGCAGTCGAAGGTCTTGGGTATATTGGGGGTTAATTTAGTTTTTGCCGCTTATTATTATTCACAGGATCCTCAGATAATGATAGAGTCGCTGGTTGATAATCTGTCGGTTGGCTCTGTGGAAATTGATTTGGTGAAGGTAAGTGGGCCTGTGTTTGAAAATGCAAACGAACGCCTCTTGAACTTATATCTTATTGCTAAGGGGTTTGCGAATGCCGCGATATTTAGACCGGATGGTAAAGCTGCCCAGATCAAGGATTTTTTATATAAAAAGGATATAATTGTCTTGCGGACAAAGTATAGACAGAAATCATTGCCAAACTTTGACCTGTTTAATCTTGCCGTAGAGCAGTTCCGGAAAAATACAGCAGCAGATCCTGAAAATACGGTGGTGCTTATTGAAGTGTTGATGGGAAATGTGTTGGATGAAGATCTCGATTTGACGGGAGAAGATTTGCAATATTTTGCGCAACGGGCTGAAGAACTCTGTTCCACAGGAAACAACATTATGGTCTCGAATTTCAGGCGGAACAATCATTTGGCCGAGTTTGTCAAGACTTTTAAGCCAAGAAATGTGGGGATAGCAACCAACGTTTCGAATTTACGTAATATATTCAACTCGGATAATTACAATAAGGAAAACTATACGAACGAACTACTCTCTTATATCTCGGGCATGTTCAGTAAGAACGTGAAGCTGTATGCTTATCCTTACCTGAATAAGAAGGAGAATAAGATTGTAACTACTAAAAATCTGAAAGTATCGGAAGAAGCTAAGCCTTTGTATGATTTTCTGATTCAGAATCATTATATAATTGATATCGAAAATTACGACGAAAAGTACGTTAAAACGGTGTAAAGGGCATATTGTCTTTGATCGGTTTTTTTTCGCATTGTCAAATGTTCGCTATAATTTGTATTTGGATTTCTGCTTTTTTCAAAAAGATGTAACTTGGATGTTTAAGGGATAATATTTTCTAAATACATGAAGGCAACCTATATCGATTACAAGGACACGAATAGTTTTTCTAAAACATTACTTGGGTATCTGGCGGGAGACGAAGGTCTTGATTCTTTCTACGGTAATAAACCGAATATGGAAGGTTTTGAGGCGCAAATTAAACTCAAATCTTCTTTTGCTCACAGAAAGGTGTTGGTTGAGGCTCTCTTGCAGCAATATGAGGGATTGCTTGAAGGGGCTGGGGAAGTGAAACAGAATATCGATTTGCTTGCCAAGGATAGTACTTTTACGGTAACTACGGGGCATCAGCTCAATATTTTTACTGGACCTCTATATTTTATATTTAAAATAGCATCCGCAATCCGGTTAGCAAAGGACCTGAAGGAGCGATTTCCAGAGAAGGATTTTGTTCCTGTGTATTGGATGGCTACGGAGGATCATGATTTTGAAGAAATAAACAATACCCGTGTATATGGTAAAAAGATAATCTGGGATGTGCCTAAGGTCTCCGGAACAGGTCGTATGGACACAAGTTCTATGGCCGATGTGGTAAAGGAGTACTGTGGAATGTTGGGGTTGTCTGATAATTCGGCGCGTTTGGTGCAGATCGTTGAGGAGGCTTATTTGCGAGGTCGGAATCTAGCTGACGCTACACGTGTCTTGGTGCATGAGTTGTTTAAAGCTTATGGCTTGGTTATTTTGGATGCAGATTGTGTCGCGCTAAAGCGTCTGTATGCTCCAATTATTGCTGAAGATATTTTACAGGAGAAAAGCTATGGGGCTATTTCTAAGACTTCCTCCTTGTTGGAATCGAATGGCTATACGGCTCAGGTGTACGCGCGTCCCTGTAACTTTTTTTACTTAACGGATGAGTTTAGGGAGCGTATCGAGAAAACTGCGTCTGGCGATTTTGAGGTGTTGCATCAAGGACTTTATTTTACACCAAAGCAACTGGAGGAAGAGGTTGAAGTTCATCCCGAACGATTCAGTCCAAATGTTGTAATGCGCCCTCTGTACCAAGAGGTGGTTTTGCCTAATCTTGCTTATATAGGAGGAGGTGCTGAGATTGTCTATTGGCTTCAACTAAAAGCGAACTTTGATCAATATGGTGTTCCTTTTCCTATTCTCGTGCCTCGGAACTCAGCTCTGATTACGGAAGATAATGTCGTTGGAAAGATCTACAGATTGAACCTTACATTTAAAAGTGTTTTTAAGTCTACTACTGCACTTCAAAATGAATATGTAAGAAGACATACAACGCATCGGCTACACCTTAAAGATGAATGGATGGAGCTGAATGCAATTTTTGGAAAGATTAAGCTCCGTGCACATAAAATAGACCCTAGTCTGGGTCCTAGTACCGATGCTGTCAAAGCTCGGTTAAAAAAGGCTATTAATAATCTGGAAAAAAAGTTGTTGAAGGCTGATAAAAGGAACCATCAGGATGCTTTGCTACAGATTGAGCGGGTTAAAGAAAAGTTGTTCCCTGGAGGTGGACTGCAAGAACGGACTGAAAATTTTGCAGTTTTATATGTCAAATATGGTGATGATCTAATAGCTGATTTGATCAATCATTTTGACCCACTAGCATTCAAGTTTACGATTTTGTATTGATCGTGTATTCCTTCGGAGAGGTTTCTTGAATAAGGTTTCTGTAAAGAGATTAATAGTCTGCCAGTTTTGTTGATTATTTTTTACGGAAACACTTTTTTTTTTATTCAATGCTTAATGATTAGAACAATCGATTGATGTATTTATAAAAGTGAGTGCTTGTAGGTCTACCCTTAAAAAGTCTTATAAAAAGCGTATCTTTGCACATCGAAAAACAAACTGTTTGTGCGTATAAATAAATTGTTTGTCAAAGAGTTAATTACATATAGTCCTTGCAATTATCAAGCAAATGAGTAACGTATATTACCAAGAAAAATTCCAGGACCGTCACAATGGTCCTCGTGCTGCACAGGTAGAAGAAATGTTGGGTTTCTTAGGTGTAGGTTCATTAGATGAGTTGATTGAACAAACCGTTCCTGCTCAAATTCGTTCAAAAAAAGCATTAAACCTTCCTAACGCTTTGGGTGAAGTTGCATACTTGGAGAAAGTAGCGCAGATTGCTGAAAAGAACAAAGTGTTCAAATCTTATATCGGTCAGGGTTACTATGATGTGATTTTGCCAGGTGTAATCCAGCGTAACGTTTTCGAAAATCCAGGATGGTATACGCAATACACGCCGTACCAAGCTGAAATCGCGCAGGGACGTCTACAGGCTTTGCTTAACTTTCAGACTGTAATTTCAGATTTTACAGGATTGGAAATTGCAAATGCATCATTGTTGGATGAAGCAACTGCAGCTGCTGAGGGTATGTTTATGTTGTACAGTGCGCGTAAGAATAAGGATGCAAAAGCATTTTTAGTTTCTCCAAATGTGTATCCACAAACTTTAGACGTGTTACAAACTCGTGCAGTACCATTTGGTGTAGAGATACGCATTGCAGAAATCAATGAGTCTAACCTTTCTGATGATGTATTCGCTGCTTTTGTTCAATACCCAGCAGCAGATGGAACTGTAGCAGATTATAAGAATTTTACAGCGGCAGCGCATGCTAAGAATATTACGGTATGTGTGGCGGCTGATTTAATGTCTTTAGCACTGTTGACGCCTCCGGGCGAATGGGGAGCTGATGTTGTCGTAGGTAACTCTCAGCGTTTTGGTGTACCTATGGGCTTCGGTGGTCCGCATGCGGCTTTTTTCGCAACGAAAGATGCCTATAAACGGAATATTCCAGGTCGTATCATCGGTGTGACGTCTGATTCAAACGGTGAGTATGCGCTTCGTATGGCTTTACAGACTCGTGAGCAACACATACGTCGTGATAAAGCATCCTCTAATATCTGTACAGCACAAGCTTTACTGGCTATTATGGCGTCGTTTTATGCGGTGTACCATGGGCCACAAGGTATCAAGAATATCGCTTCTCGTATTAATGACCTAACAAAGTTGGCGGACAAAGCAATCCAGTCATTGGGTTATGAGCAAATGAATAAAACTTATTTTGATACGTTACGTTTCAATGTAGGTAATGAAGTTGATGGGCTGAAATCAGAGGCGGTGAACCACGAATTGAATTTCTACTACAACGAAGGTGTTGTCGGTATCTCTATCGATGAGACGACTACATTTGCTGATATACAAACTATCGTCAAAGTATTTGCAAAAGTAAAAGGAAAGCATCAAAGTGATGTTGAACTGGAAAGTCTTGTAGATTCTTTATCAAGTTCTATCCCTTCGGACTTAGAGCGTGTTTCGAGTTATTTGACACACCCTATTTTTAATAGCTACCGTTCGGAGCACGAGATGTTACGTTATATTAAATCGTTGGAAGCAAAAGACTTGTCTCTTTGTCATTCGATGATTCCATTGGGATCGTGTACCATGAAGCTGAACGCGACAACAGAGATGGTTCCGGTTACTTGGGCTCGTTTTGGCGGTCTGCATCCTTTCGCGCCAGCTGATCAAACTTCAGGTTATATGCAGTTGATCAATGAGTTGAATGACTGGTTGAGCGAGATTACAGGTTTTGCAAAAATGTCTTTTCAGTCAAACTCTGGTGCTCAAGGAGAATATGCAGGTCTGATGGTTATCGATGCTTATCAAAAAAGCAGAGGTGAAGGACATCGTAATATCTGTTTGATTCCAGCTTCGGCACACGGTACCAACCCTGCGTCAGCTTCGATGGCAGGACTGAAGGTTGTCGTTGTTAAAACCGACGAAAGAGGAAATATTGATGTAGCGGACTTGAAAGCAAAGGCCGAGGAGCATGCAGCAAACCTTAATTCACTAATGGTTACTTATCCATCTACGCACGGAGTATTTGAAGAGACAATCATTGAAATCTGTAATATCATTCATGAGAATGGAGGTCAGGTGTATATGGATGGTGCGAATATGAATGCGCAGGTAGGTCTTACTAGCCCAGGATTGATCGGTGCCGATGTGTGTCACTTGAATTTACATAAAACATTCTGTATTCCTCATGGTGGAGGTGGTCCAGGTATGGGGCCAATTGGTGTCGCAGCGCATTTAGTACCATTCTTACCGAACCATAAAGTAGTTGAGGTCTCTGGACCAGAAGGTATTTCTGCGGTTTCTGCAGCGCCATTCGGTTCGGCATCTATTCTTCTGATTTCACATGGCTATATTGCTATGATGGGTAGTGAGGGATTGACTACGGCCACAAAAACGGCAATCTTAAATGCAAACTATATTAAAGCGCGTCTTGAAGGTCATTATCCGGTATTATATGCTGGTGCTAATGGACGTTGTGCACACGAGATGATTTTGGATTGTCGTGGCTTTAAGAATGTAGGCATTGAAGTGGCTGATATTGCAAAACGTTTGATGGACTATGGTTTCCACGCGCCAACAGTATCATTCCCTGTAGCGGGTACATTAATGGTAGAGCCTACAGAGTCTGAGTCTAAGCCTGAATTAGATAGATTCTGTGATGCTTTGATTGCTATCCGTCAGGAAATTGCGGCGGTAGAAGCAGGTGAGGTTGATCAAACAGATAACGTTTTGAAGAATGCGCCACATACTGCTGCTGTTGTAATCGATGATGAGTGGAATAGGTCTTACTCGCGTCAGACAGCGGCTTACCCGCTTCCTTATTTGAAAACAAATAAATTCTGGCCTTCAGTAGGACGTGTAAATGAGTCACAAGGAGACAGAACGCTAATCTGTTCTTGCCCTTCTATTGAAGAATACGCAGAAGCGTAGTCTAGATTTTTAGAAATAGTTATGAGCCGCACCATTTATGGTGCGGCTTTTTTGGTTATGGTGCTGTTATGATCTTAACAAAGATTCTATTTTGTTTTTTTTGGTAGCACAGCAACTAATTTAGGTTTGGTGGGTTTCGTGATTTTGTAGCTGATTAGCTACCAAATAGAATTGTTTTTTTACAATAATATATTTATATCTGTAAATCAAGTAGTTGAAAGACTACAAAATGAAACTTTTTGCTGTGCGCTATGCCGTAACTATCTGTAATCGAGTGCTACTTTTGTATCCGTTACAGATGGTATGCTATGCAATTAAGCTGGTCGTCTGTTACAGTACCTCTAGATTGGGAAACTATGACTATTAAAAATTTTGCATTTACCAGTATCTTATTCTTTCTTGTTCTTACAGCCAATGCGCAACAGAAATTATCTGATGGGACTGGGGATAATTCTTTGACTGTTAATCAAAATGCTATTCTTGAACTCGCGAGTAAAAATAAGGGATTACTTCACACGAGAGTTGCTTTGGAAGCCACGGCAAAGCCAACTCCTATGAATACGCATGTAGCAGGTCTTATGGTGTACAACACCGAGACACGCAATGATGTTGTTCCCGGTATTTATTATAATGACGGCAAGAGGTGGATATTGGCATCCGGAGGAAAGGCCACGAGTATTTCTTACAATCCCACAACTTACGAGATTTCATTTATAGATGAAACCGGAGCTCCAGTTACTATCGATTTCAAAGCAGTGGTCAAGAAGAATGAAACTGTTACCACTCTTATTGCTGTGGGTAAGGGAGTATACGAGTATACTTCAGAGAATGGTACCAAGACAACTATTAACGTTCCTGCAGATGTTATCAATAACTTCGAGACGATCGTTAAGGAGGAAAATGTAAAGAATGAGATTGTCAATCTAATAAAGAATATCGGTGGTAATGTATATTACGATGGTACAAAGTTTACTTACGTAACGAGTACTGGTGAGGTTAAGGAGATTACGATTAAGGAGATTGTAGCGGCTAATGAGACCTTGACAGTACTTAGTTATAATCAGGTAACTAATGCTCTTACTTATAAGGATGAGAAAGGTAAGGAAGAGATTATCAACTTAAATATTGGGACCATAGTTTATGATTCTGGAACGAATACGATTACTTATGTTGATGGTAACGGAAGGTCTACGCCATTAGTGTTGAACGAAACTAGTTTGGTGTATGATGAAGTTACTAAAGTATTGACGTATAAAGATTCTAGAGGAAAGACCAATACGATTGACTTGGCCGCTTTGGTTGTTGGACATGAGACGGAGACTACTTTAGTAAAAGGTATGGATGGTACTTATACTTATACGAACGAGAGGAGTAAAACTACTATCGTCGATATTCCTGCTGAGGTAATCAATAACTTTCAGAAAATCGTTAAAGAAGAGGTCACTGTTGATGGACGTAAGTTTAATACGGTAGAGGAGTATATCACTTACCTAACGGAATCTAAAGGTGGTTTTACAAAGATTATTTATGATCAGACTACAGGTGATGTAATATTCCAAGAGTGGGATGCTACTACGAATAAATGGGTAAATGTCGATAATTCTAAGTTTGAGACTATTGTAAGAGCTAACGAGACCTTAACAACCCTGGATTCTCTTGGTAATGGTAAATACGAGTATATATCAGAGAATGGTACCAAGACAACCATCAATGTTCCTGCAGACGTTATCAATAATTTCGAGACGATCGTTAAGGAAGAAAACGTAAAGAATGAGATTGTCAATCTAATAAAGAATATCGGTGGTAATGTGTTTTATGATGGTACAAAGTTTACTTACGTAACGAGTACAGGAGAGACGAAGGAGATCTTAATCAAGGATATTGTCAAAGCTAACGAGACCCTAACCGTTCTGGGATATGATGCTTCTGCCGGTTCTCTGACATATAAAGACGAGAAGGGTCTTACAGCTACTGTTGACCTTAAATCTGCTATCAAGAACTTTGAGACGCTGACCCGTGTTTCTGTCGATAGCACAGCAGGTACGCTTACATATGTTGATGAGAAGGGTATAAGCAATGTGCTGAATATCGCTGGCCTTGTGAAGGTACAGGAGACCTTAACCGTTCTGGGATATGATAAGGCAGCGAACACGCTTAGCTATAAAGATGAGAAAGGAGTTTTAAATACGATTGAATTGGGTACAGGAGTTATTTCCTACGATAAAATTTCCAACACGATTACTTATTTAAATGCAAAGGGGGAGCCTACTACACTTAGCCTTAACAAAACGAGCCTTACGTATAATGATACGGAACAGAAGTTGGTTTATGTTGATTCCGAGGGCAAGACACA
>JAITLW010000037.1 GCA_031277715.1 Sphingobacterium sp.
GAATGGCTGTACCCATGAAATCTGTTGGTTGCCTTGGATCGCTATAAGAAGTGGCCCACACATCACAGCACAGTGGATGCTCCCAAATAGCCCCATGAAAAATGCGAGATAGTAATAGGTCATATTAATCCACTATTGTATGAACAGAGACTGGCTATCGAAATAGGTACGTGTACTGTGTTCCCATACAATTTCCAAAGTCCAATTGCCTTTCGAAAAAGTTGAAACAGGTAATCTAAAGGTATTTGACTGGGTGTAAAAAGGTACTTTTAAATCCAAATTACCATCGGAAGGTCTTTTGAAATTAACTTCGCCTTTATTGATATCTCCTTTGAATACAATAGTAAGGGTATCCCCATCCAATTGTAACTTGGGCTTGACATCATCGTCTATCATATTTTGCTTTCGCTTGTAAACATCGTCATAAACCAAGCTCTTCTCATAGTAGTCTTCGTCGACAAGAGAATCGGTATCCTGCGACACCATATAAATACCTGCTCCCATAATCAAGAGCATAAAGGTTCCTAAACCAACAACTATTCTCAATCCCCAGTTCATATCAACTATATTTTAAGAGCCAGAAGGTGAAATAAATGTGGTTTTAAGATTTTCGACCACCTCCCCTTCCGAAACTACCTGTACGCGAATATCAGTTTTGTATTTTTCAAAAATTCCCTTTTCTCCAATCAAGAAGAAACTAATTTTTGCCGAGCCGTCTTTTGATAGCTTACCGACATTATTAACTAACTGAATAGCTAATTTACGATCTTCCGGAACTAGTTCAAAAGGTATTTCCTTTCCACTTTTATTAATCAGCTCTAAGGTATACAGGTTACTGACGGTTCCGTCTTCTCGAATTTGGTAGGTACTGCCTGTAGCACGCAACAAGGAACCTCCTATTAATGAACGGTTGAAAAGCATGAAACCAAAACCAGTCATCAAGAAGCATAATATAATAGCATAAATGATATGTCGAACGCGACTTTTCTTAAAGCCTTTCTTTCCTTCAATCTGCCCCAATGAATAGAAACCAATCAATCGTTTTGGCTTATTGATTTTCTCCATTACGGCATCACATGCATCTATACAAGCGGTACAGTTGACACATTCAAGTTGTATCCCATTTCGAATATCGATACCTGTAGGACATACATGTACACATAAATTACAATCGATACAATCACCTTTGTGCTCATCATTCTCTCCTTTACGCTGTTTGCCCCTAGGCTCACCACGCTCTTCATTATAGGCCACGGTAAGACTTTGATCATCAAGAAGTACCCCCTGAAACCTACCATAAGGACAGATAGTCGTACATACAATCTCCCGCACGAATGCAAAGACAGCATAGAACAAAGCGGTAAAGATAATAATGGCAATCAATCCGCCGATATGGCTATCAATAGGATCAGTGATGATCTTAAGCAGTGCATCGATACCGATGATATACGACAGAAAAATATTCGATATAAGAAAAGAAATAGCAATAAAAATAGTGTGCTTCAGCATCTTCTTCCACGCACGTGCATCGGTATTAGGACCATTGTTCAGCTTTTTTTGCTGTGTCCAATCGCCTTCAATCCAATATTCAATACGTCTAAAGACCAATTCCATGAATATGGTCTGAGGACAGGTCCAACCACACCAGACACGCCCAAAAATTGCGGTAAAAAGGACAATACTAACAAGGATAATCAACGTACCAAAGACGAAGATATGCAGGTCTTGTGGGAAAAACATATTCCCAAATATCGAGAACTTCCGTTCGACTATATTGAACATGACAAACGGATTGCCATTGATCTTAATAAAAGGAGCAGCGAATAGAAACAGTAGCAAACTATAGCCTACGTACTGTCGCGCATTATAAAAACTGCCCGATGGTTTTTTAGCGTATATCCAAGTTCTCTTCTTCCCTTTCGAAGGTAATACGGGTCCGTTGTCATTTACTACTGCTTCCATTGCTCCTAAAAATTAAACGATGTAAAAATCTATTTATTCACAGTTGAGTCAGCTGGAGTTTCTGCTACATCAGCAGATGCTCCTTCCGATTCGTAAGCTTTAACTTCAACTCCTTCCGGAGCTTTTGCATTGGCAGGATTAGTATCTCTCAGTGTTAAGATATAACTACTTACCTCAGCAATCTGTCCTGGTGTCAATGTTTGCTCCCAAGGCACCATTCCCTTTTCTGGCACACCATACTTTACAGTTTTAAATACATCTTTGATTTCTCCTCCATGTATCCAAAATCTGTCTGCAAGGTTTGGTCCGATTCCCCCCTCACCAGCGGCACCATGACAAGCGACACAGTTTGCCGTAAATATTGCCTTACCAGCTGGTGCCATTGCAGGATCAAACTGTACAGAACCCTCGTCGATCAAATTTGCAGCCTGTGCAAGGTATTCCTGCTTAGCTTTTTCAGCAACGGCTAATTCTTGGGCATATTCTTGGTCTTGGTTCAATCCCCAGCCAAACACGTGGTAGACTAAGAGGTAAGCAAAACCAAATACAACAGTAGAGTAAAACAAGACGTTAAACCAAGTTGGAATCGGGTTGTTCAACTCTTGAATACCATCGTACTCGTGGTCAATAACCATATCCTTTTCTTCATCGATTGGACGAAGCTCTAACAGATTGTTCCAGATTCTACCCCACTTACCTTTGCCATGAGCTTTAGCCAGTCGTTTTTGCGCTTCTTCTTCTCTAACTAGTTCTGGCATAGTCACACGAAGGATGGATTTCATCGCCTTGTGCACAACCAGTGCTGAGAACAATAACGTAATCATTACTACGATTAATGCGACGATCAGGATATCGCTATATAGATCGACCGCCCCGAACTTCCATTGGGTAACACCTTCAACAGGTTCGGCTGCCATTAAAAATAAACTCATAATTTCAAATTATCTTCAGATGAACACTTGGTTTCCTTATCCGACTCATCAAATGGTATATCCTTCATATATT
This sequence comes from Sphingobacterium sp., assembly GCA_031277715.1. Classification (GTDB taxonomy): domain Bacteria; phylum Bacteroidota; class Bacteroidia; order Sphingobacteriales; family Sphingobacteriaceae; genus Sphingobacterium. The sequence goes on from JAITLW010000037.1 coordinate 2,968, forward strand.
GGATGTAGTCTTTTTTCATAAAAAACAACATAATACCAACCAGTGCAAAGAAAACGATGAATATCCATAGTGATGTGATCAAATACATCTCATCACCATTTAAGTTTGTTATTTGCTTAAACATATCTCTTTAACTTAATTGAACAACATTCAGTTTCTAGTTCTCTGTTATGACCGCTTCTTCCGTAGTCTTGGGCTCAGCTTTAATATCTGTTCCAAGACGTTGCAAGTAAGCGATAAGCGCAATAATCTCGCGATCAGATTTTATTTCTACCTGCGTAGAAGCTAAATCTTTGGCAATAGATTCTGCCTGTTTCTCCGCACTAGCAACAGCATTGGCAACATCCTCATTAGAATAGGGAACTCCCAAAATCCGCATTGCATTCATCTTGGCAACAAGCGTACTATTATCCAATTTTTGTTCGATCAACCAAGGGTAAGGAGGCATAATACTTCCTGGTGAAGTAATAGTTGGATCCAACATATGATCAAAGTGCCACTTATTAGGATACTTACCACCTATACGATGTAAATCCGGTCCGGTACGTTTCGATCCCCAAAGGAAAGGATGGTCATATACAAATTCTCCTGCTTTACTATACTCTCCATAACGAGCGGTCTCTGAACGGAAAGGACGTACTGTCTGTGTATGACAGTTTACACATCCCTCTTTGATATAAAGATCTCTTCCCTGAAGTTCTAAAGCTGTGTAAGGCATAACACTCTTTATGGTTGGGATATTATCTTTGATCATAAATGTTGGCACCATCTCCACAATACCTCCAATCAAAATAGCAACCAAAGCTACTACCATAAAAAGAACTGGTTTACGTTCTAACCTACGATGCGAAGAGCGCTCGCTAACGGTTACAGGAAGTAAAGCTGGTGCTTCTGCAGGCTCATTTGCCATCAACTTACCAGACTTCATTGTCTTAACCAAGTTGTAGGTCATAAGGATAACACCAGAAAGGTATAATGCACCACCTAAGGCACGCATCATGTGCATTGGAAGAATTTCCAAAGTAGTGGTCAGGAAGTTAGGATATTTAAGAACACCTTCTGGTGTAAATTCTTTCCACATTAAGCCTTGTACTACAGCTGCCCAATACATTGGTATCGCATAGAATAAGATACCTAACGTACCTATCCAAAAGTGTACATTCGCCAATTTCTTAGAGAACAGTTCTGTTTTATAAATACGTGGTATTAACCAGTACAAGATTGCAAACGTCATAAATCCGTTCCATCCTAATGCACCAATATGTACGTGTGCTACAATCCAGTCTGTAAAGTGAGCAATAGCATTTACTTGTTTCAAGGATAACATTGGCCCTTCGAAAGTCGCCATCCCGTAACAGGTCAACGCTACCACCATAAATTTTAAGATAGGTTCTGCACGAACTTTATCCCAAGCTCCGCGAAGTGTCAACAAACCGTTGATCATACCTCCCCAAGATGGGGCAATCAGCATGATAGAAAACACAACACCTAAAGATTGTACCCAAGAAGGTAATGAGGTATAAAGCAAGTGGTGCGGTCCTGCCCAGATATAAATAAATATAAGCGACCAGAAGTGTAAAATACTAAGCTTATAGGAATAGACAGGTCTATTGGCCATCTTAGGTAGGAAATAGTACATCATCCCTAAAAATGGAGTAGTCAAAAAGAATGCTACGGCATTGTGTCCGTACCACCATTGTACCAATGCATCCTGGACTCCAGCATAGACATAATAACTCTTCCAAAAACCTACTGGCAACTGAATGGAGTTTACGATATGTAATACAGCAACAGTCACAAAAGTCGCGATGTAAAACCACACAGCAACGTACATGTGACGCTCTCTCCTTTTAATAATGGTACCAAACATATTAATACCAAAAGTCACCCAAATCACAGCAATCCCGATATCGACAGGCCACTCCATCTCCGCATATTCGTGTGAAGTCGTAAAGCCCAAAGGTAAAGTGATAGCCGCTGCAACAATTATTAGTTGCCATCCCCAAAAATGAATCTTACTGAGTACATCACTAAACATCCTGGCTTTCAGAACCCGCTGTAGGGAATAATACACCCCCATAAAAATAGCGTTACCCACGAAAGCGAAAATGACCGCGTTGGTGTGTACTGGACGCACACGACCGAAAGTGGTATACTGTGTCATAAAATTCAGCTCTGGCCATATCAGCTGCATTGCTATCAGTAAACCAACAGACATGCCGACGATACCCCAGACGATTGTAGCAATCCCGAAGTTGCGTACAATCTTGTTGTCGTAATTAAATTGCTCTAGCTGCATTACATTTCATATTTGATTTCGAGATAAATGTAAATACAAAAATTTGACATTCCAATGATATTAAACGGGAATAAAAGTGACTTTCGTCACTTTCTTAAATATTTAAGTTCAACGCAAAAAAAAGGGACATATACGATATATGTCCCTTGATTTTTAAGCTCTTAAAATCAGAATTTTAAATCCGATAGCCGTGTTTTACTGGATTTTCAATAACTTCTTTCACTGAAACCAACTTATAAACATAGGATCCTGTCTCTGCATTCAGACGTAGTTTAAAGTAGTTACTTTCTTTCTGTCTGCGTATCGAAGCTCTTAAACTTCCCCCACCTACATTATAGGCGGCTGCCACCAATGTCCAATCACCAAATTCCTCGTAAAGTGACTTCAAATAACGTGCAGCTGCGTGAGTAGATTTTAAGAAATCCACGCGGTCATCGACCTGAGCATTGACGCGTAAGCCATACAAGCGTGCTGTAGCAGGCATAAATTGCCAATACCCTCCAGCTCCCTTATGGGAAGTCACACGGGGGTCTAGTCCACTTTCCACCAATGGCACATACTTAAAATCTTCGGGGATACCATAAGACTTCAGAATAGCGGCAATTTGCGGAAGAAATTTGTCCGCTTGCTTATGCATCTGATAAGACTGTTGCTTCTTGAAAGAAAACTTGGAAAGGTATTTCCCTAGCTTTTGTTTCACAGAGGTGAGCTCCGTAGGAATACTTTCATTTGCGAAAGTAAGAGAATTGAAATAATCCTCTTCTGATACTGATGTTAAACTTGCCTTCTCATGCTTCAATTTCTCAGCATGCTCTAACATCAACTTTTTAAACGGATTTTCAAAAGAATCCGGTTGTGGATTTGAATACAATCTCGATAAAACCATTATCGAAAAAATTGCACTAATACATAATACTTTTTTTCTAATCATTCACTCCCTTAATGCTACCCTATCCACGACAACTGTCGATCAAAAAATAGCTTGGTCCATTTATGAAGCGCCAAAGATATAAACTATTAGACTAAAAAACAAACACTTATAAAAACGCGATTTTAAGCAAAGCTCAAAAATCAAGCTCTAACACTCTTTAAACAAAGAAAATTGAATGTAAAAAAAAATCTATATTTAGGTTATTTTAAGTACCTTTGTACCTCTATTTTTATTTAAAAATTATGCCATTCAAAAATCAAAGGAACAGTCGGGATGACAACTCCAGAAAGCAAAGAAGCAACTCAGAAAACTTCAAATCCAAAGGAGGACCTGGAAGAAAAAGTACAAATACTAGAGGCGAGAGCTATGGTAAATCTTCTTTTTCCAAAGACAACAGAGAAGAAAGATCTTCATTTGGAAAATCCAATTTTGGCAAAGGCAGATTGGAAGAAGGTCGCTCTTTCAATAAAGGTTCGTTCTCAAGAAACAGGTCAGAAGAAGGCAGCTCTTTCAACAAAGGTTCATTCTCAAGAAACAGATCGGAAAACGATAGAAGTTTCAACAAACCGTCTTTCTCTAAAGACAGATTTGAAGACCGCAAATCAACAGGAAGACCTTCTAAATTCAATAAACCAAGCTCCTCAACATTTGATCGTTCAAAAGATGGTGAGTCTAGAGAACATAGAAATTTTGGCTCGGGTAGAAAACGTACATTCAATGATGAGTATCAAGAACAGAAAGATAATAATGACTTCAAGTACTCTGATAAACATAAATTCAAACCTGCTCGCAAACCAGCGAATCATGAAGTAGAAGACGATGGTCTAATTCGTCTTAATCGTTATATCTCTAACTCAGGAATCTGTTCAAGAAGAAAAGCTGATGAATTAATCAGTGCTGGAGTAATCTCTGTAAATGGAGAAGCCGTTACGGAATTAGGTACTAAGGTAGATCCTGCTAAAGACGAAATCCGTTACAATAACGAACGTCTAAAACGTGAGAAAATGGTCTATGTATTATTGAACAAACCAAAAGACTATATCACAACAACGGACGACCCACAAGAACGCCGTACCGTTATGGAGCTTGTCTCTAAAGCTACTAAGGAAAGAATATATCCTGTCGGTCGCTTAGATAGAAATACAACAGGTTTATTATTGATGACCAACGATGGCAACTTGGCAGATAAACTGTCCCATCCTAAAAACAATATCACTAAAATCTATCAGATTGAGCTTAACAAAAGTCTAACTCAAGGAGATTTCAATAAAATCGAATTCGGTCTAGAGCTAGAAGATGGTTTTATCAAACCAGATGACTTAAGTTACGTACAAGGTGCTTCAAAACGTGAAATTGGAATACAAATTCATTCTGGAAAGAACAGAATTGTACGTCGTATCTTTGAATCATTAGGTTACGAGGTTATAAAATTGGATCGTGTAGTATATGCAGGTCTAACGAAAAAAGACTTACCGAGAGGGCGTTGGAGATACCTAGAAGAACGTGAGCTTATTCAATTAAAACACTTGATAAAGTAAAACTAAAGTCCCGAATAAATCGGGACTTTAGTTTTTTATGAAGGTTATAGAATACGGTTAAAGATTAGTACTTTTATAAATTAATTAAAAACAAAAATGACAGACCCTAAAACTCTTACTTCCGTTGCCGAGTTTCACAAGACTTTTCAACATCCTATACTAGATACCCCTCAGATCCCTTCAGAAAGCAGATGCAAATTAAGGGTCTCCTTGATTGAAGAAGAATTAAAAGAACTCGAAGAAGCTATTCAAGCTAAGGATCTTGTTGAGATTGCTGATGCACTTTGTGATATACAGTATGTACTATCAGGTGCTATCCTTGAATTCGGACTAAAAGACAAATTCAATACACTATTTGAAGAAGTGCAACGCTCTAATATGAGTAAAGCATGCAAAAATGAAGAAGAAGCGATTGCTACACAAGCACATTATAAGGAAAAAGGGGTCGATTCGTATTATAAAGAAGTAGATGGTAAGTTTCTCGTTTTCCGAGAAGGCGACAATAAAACGCTCAAGTCTATCAATTACTCTCCTGCAGACTTAAAGTCTATCCTAGAGAAATAAAAAAAGCGACTATTTGTCGCTTTTTTATTTGGTTAATAGAATCCAGCCTCTTTGGTTAACAACATCACCTTTGTGCCTTTTTGCTTTCATCACATAATAATATGTTCCCCCGCTTAGTCCGGCACCATCCCAACTGTTATCATAAGAGCTATTATGATAGAGACGATCCCCCCAACGATTGACAATAGTGAGTTCCAAACTCATGAACTGCTCTTCTGAGATAAAAACCAACTTGTCATTATATCCATCTCCGTTGGGCGTCACCACATTACTCAGCGTAAAAATTCCGTCTCCCTCTACCGTGATGTAAACTGTACTCCTAGAAACGAGGCCAAACTCGTCTACCACCTCATAAACAAAAAGATCAGAACCGATAAAACCCGCAGTTGGCTGGTATTCAGCTTCGCCTATAGATGACAAAGTAACCGTTCCATTCTTAGGCTGTTCAACTATTTGTGTCTTTTCCACAAGCAATTTACCATCCCCCCCTTTGTCATTTGCCAATATCGGAATCAGAGCGAATTGTCCACTCTTCACGGTCATATAATCATCAGCAGATTGTGGTCCGTTTCTCACTTTTCCGAACTTTGAAAAATAATTCTTAGCGACTCCACCATACATACTTGCAAGATTCTTGGTGCTATGTTGTTCCTTACCTAGATAATCCGTTGTTACCAACTGCCACTCCTTCGCATCGGAATACTGGAAGATCTCCATATCCTGGCTTTGAACGGCCCCAGACTCATCTTTCTTACTATGCTCGAAAACGTAGGTAGTACGGACGTTATGATCAGCATATACTCCCCAAATTCGATTCACTCCACCGTCTTTCTTGGTAAAAGACAAACTTTTATCATTCACTGAGCTAGTCATTAAACTTACAAACAACTCCGCCTCTACTTTTGGAGTTAGAGTGACTGGGCTATAATCTCCTTCCTTCAGCCCTATTGCAAATGTATAGGTTGTATTCCCCGATATCTTCTTCGAATAAATAGAACTAGACGAATTACCAGAAATAACCATTCTTGTTGGAGAGGAGTTTTCCAACACGGCTTCTATATCAAGCCTAAGACGATTGCCACGTAATTCGATACAAGCACCGTCTTCCATCAAGCCAATGTCTCTTCTAGTATAAAAATTAGCAGAAGTAGATTCTATTCCTTTCAAAAAACTATGTTGCAAATTAGATAGGATTAAATTTCCAGTATTAAACAGCTCAATACGAAGACTAAGCATGGAGTTTGCATTTCCATCAATCCATGTGGGAGTCTGCATATTACTATTGCTTGGAGGCATAATAAGCATTTTTCCTGTGCCCTCTAAGCGCGCGGAAGGAGCAAAAATAATATAAGAAGACTTTACTTCAAGAATACCCATTACCGACAACTCGGCGTTTGGGCCAAAAATTAGGGTATCTGAATCAATAACCAAAGCTTCACTTTCGCCTATCTCCCGAATCTCATCAAAGATAAACGCCTTCTTGTCTGCGGTTTGGCAGAACGAATTTAGCGAAATCCCCATTGTCAACACAAAAAAAGATAACCACTTCATAATTTCGATATGCTTTACGATGAAACAAAAAACAATTAATCATCACATACCAATGTAAAACATCTAGAATTCCGTCAACTAGAAGAGTACAATCCTTAAAGAATAGCTATTAACATATAGCCGAGAACATAAGCCCGAACAAACAGGACACTGTAACGCTAAGCAAACTCTGTAACTAGCTAATGAACGAACAAAATTAGATGTTAGAATAACTTTCCTCAAGGGAGAAAAGCGACTCTGTTTTTCATAAGTATTACACAAAGAAAGAAAATAAAAAGCAGAAAATTATAAAGAATAGAAAATAAATTTCGCTCACATCATGAAGAGATACAAGTCAAACTAGATAATAGTGGAGATAAGTTTCAGAAAAGAGTGTCTTCTACACGAGATAGTTGGCACCTTGTTTAACACCTCTACTTTCCAAACCTTTATCTATGTAGGTTTGGATCTTAGATTTTGGGAAACCCCAATTTGGAGCAATTAACAACTCTTTATCCGCTATACCAAAGACACGTTGGATAATAATATCTGGTCTCAAAAGGGGAATAAATCTGGCTAAAAAGTCGGTATAGTCCTCGATACCGAACAACTTAAAGGGCTCTTTATTAAATTTTGCTCCCATAATAGATCCCTTAACAATATGTAAGTGATGAAGCTTGACAAACTTAATGTGAGGTTGTCTATTAATCTCATCAGCGTACTTCAACATCATCTCTTCTGTCTCCCAAGGAAAACCAAAAATAGTATGTACGCAGAGTTCAAGTTTAGTCCCTTCAAGCAACTTCATCGTGCTTAAGAATTCGCCATGTGAACACCCTCTATTAATACGTTCTAAGGTATCATCGTAAATCGACTCCATCCCCATCTCCAAATCCACATCCAATCGATCGGTATAAGACTCCAATAGCTGAATCTTCTCAAAATCCAAACAATCGGGCCGTGTTCCAACAGACAGACCAACCGTATTCTCAGGATCTATACTTAAGGCCTCGTCGTACATCATCTTCAACAAATGTGTCGGGGCATAAGTATTCGTATTTGGTTGAAAATAAATAATGAACTTTTCAGCAGCATAGCTATTACGCGCACGCTCAATGCCATTTTCCACTTGCTCTCTGATACTAGGAATCTTTCTTGCTGTATCTGGCGTAAACGAATCTACATTACAATAGGTACAACCACCGTAGCCTTTGCTACCATCTCTATTCGGACAAGTAAAATTTCCATCCACGATAACTTTAAAGACGCGTTGTCCATTATACTTCTCTTTTAAATATGCTCCGTAGTGATTGTAAGGCTTAACGCCATTATCTAATAATGTACCCATTGTGAATGCAAAGATAGATATTAGATGCGAGAAATAAGGTCATAGAAATGAGATATTCGCCAATACCATCGGCCGGTTCGTCTTCCGGAAAGTAGGCACAGAAAAAAAGCCCCTCCAGTTTCCTGAAGGGGCTTCGTATTAAAAAAGGCACCGACCTACTCTCCC
>JAITLW010000229.1 GCA_031277715.1 Sphingobacterium sp.
CCTAGAGTACCCGCCCGGATTTCGTTTATTTTACTCATCACCTGCCTCATCCCGAAGTGAATTCGGGACAGGCTTCTCTTCCCCCGTCCCAGTCACCGCCTCCAATATCCCCAGTCCTACCGCGATGTATTTAATAATATTCAATGCCTTCCCTGGCAATTTGATCGGAGCCAGCATAAAAAAACAATCAAAACACAGTTTCCAAAATGCTTATCGAAGTCAAATCAGGACAGGTGTTTCAATTAAAAAGCACTGGGGTATCCAACGAGATTTTCTACATAAAACCGGAACAGGTTCTAAACCTGAAAAAAAGTTATTAAAGAATAAAGGGATACCTACGGTATCCCTTTATTCTTTAATAAGCCACGTCATCCTTACGGATAAGAGTTTGGCCTAACATACTATATCAACATAACCCAATCCAAGAAAAAGCCTAAAACTTAAATACCTCTTTTAGCTTGGCATCCAAATCAGCATCTGTACCTGCTCCGCTGGCATAGCGCCCAATGATTACGCCATCGGGACCGACCAGGATCTTGCTTGGCAAGGTATGAATGCCATAGGCTTCGGATTTGTCTTCCGACTTGTCATAGTGGCCATTTTCCATTTTCTTGAGGCCACGCAGCACATGTTTCCAGACACCTATTTTGTCCTGCTCTACGGCTTTGTGCCAGGCCGCATGATTGCTGTCATCATCGGATACGCCGATAATCTCAAAGCCTTTCTTTTTGTACTTGCTGTAGAGTTGTAGCAAGTGTGGATTACCCTTGCGGCAAGGCACGCACCAGCTAGCCCAAAAGTCAATCAATACATATTGTCCTCTATAGTCCGACAGCTTCAGTAGCTTTCCATTGATATCCGGTCCCGAGAAATCGGCAGCTATTCCACCCGGAGATCCTCCTTGTAGATTCTTGATTTCGTTCTTCAGTTCCTGTCCTGCGGCAGAATTCCGAATCTCATCGTTCATTTTACCATAAAAATCTTGAAGTTCTTCGAGGCTCAGGCTACTGAAATAGCCCCGCAGACGATTCGCTGTGATGATGGAGTTGGGGTGTTTGCGCATATAAGCCAGGTTTTTCTCCTGCATCGCTTTGTAGTAAGGAGCCATGTCCGCGCGCAATTGCTCACACTCTTCCAGTTTGGCATTTAATACTGCCTCGTCGGCTCCCTCTTTTTTAAGCTTGCCATAGGCCATACTTTTCTTATTGTATTCCTCGCTTATCGGCTTTAACAGATTAAGCTCTTCTCTGGTCAGGCTATTGAACAATACATTTTCATCCTGAACCTTCGAACCTGTTATGTTGAAAGCCTTCGGTTGGCCAGTATCTCCCGTGAGGCTGATAATGCCGGGCTCAACATAGAAACTCAAATAGCTGTCAAAGGATTGTGGAGCGCCTTCCCTATCTTTGGTATAATAGGCCCTCACCTCGACCGGCGATTCGATTTTACCAATGTAGCTAAAGACACCGTTAAAAATGCGGACGCTGTCCTTGACGGTCTTTCCATCTGCACCTTCATACTGGATATGGAATGCCGTAGCCTGCCCCGTATTCGCTACCTTACCTGTGAGTACAAAGGTGTTTTTATCTAGTTGCGGAGTGCCCAGTAATTCCTCTAGTTTTTCCTGGAGTTTGTCCCCTCTTAAATTTTTAGCGATAATGGTTCCATTCGGATCGAGCAATAGGTTGGACGGGATAGACTTGATGTCATACAGCACACCCACCTCATTTTTCCAGCCTTTCAGATCAGATACCTGTGTCCATTGCAGATTATCGGCATGTATCGCTTCCATCCAGCGGCTGTGTTGTCCGGGATTATCAAAAGATATGCCCAGTACCGTAAAGTTTTTGTTTTTGAATTGCTGATAGGCTGTTACGACGTGTGGATTTTCAACACGGCAAGGTACACACCAGCTGGCCCAAAAATCGATCAATACGTATTTACCTTTGAAATCACTCAGGGAAATTAGCTTGCCCGAGGTGTCTGCCTGCGCGAAGGGCAAGGCAGTACGGCCTATCCCAGTCAGCTTTTCCGTCTTGATACTGTGCTCGATGTTTTTAACCGGTATATTGTTTTTGGCCTGTGGACTTACCTGTTGCAGCAATTCATCTACGCTGGCTAGATTATTGCGATCGCGCAAACTGAAGAACATAGGGTAGGCTATGCCGGGACTTTTTTTGTGCTTCAACACAAAGACCTGGTCCAACTCCTTTTGTTCAGCATTTTTAGCATCTATAGCGACGCGTAATTCGGTTAGCTTATCAGTCTTTTTGCTGGCTTGGGCCTCCTCGTATTGTTTGTACAGTGCATCGAGACCTGTCGCCTTGGGACGATTCTGAAATTGATTGTAATAATCGGCGAGCTTACCGCCAGCGAATTTCGCTTCTTTAATCTGGGCTGTTTTGCTATTGATCGTTAGTTTACCTTTTTCCAAATAGAGGAATGCTCCATTCATCTGGCCGGACGCATCTCGCTTGCCGACTTGTAGGATATAAAAATCGCCTTCCCCTTCGGGAATGTTCAGCTCAAATTTGAAACCCTTGTCGGTTTGCTGTACCGAATCCTTTTGCCGATTAGTCAGTCCCGACAGGTAGATCCATTCGTCTCTTGCTAAGCCATCGAGTTTACCACTGATTAGGGTATTCGGTTGTTGCGCAAATGCCTGTCCTGCTAGGGTGAAGACGGCTAAGGATAATGTAATTAGCTGTTTTTTCATGAGAATTTTCTTTTAATTCTTTTTTAGCTTACCGAGCTTCTCCCTGTACCCTTCCACAGTATAATCAAATACCCGGCCTTTATATTGATCATCCTTTAGTTCTTCCTGCCCTTTGGCAACGGCCTGCTCCAATGTAGAAATAGCACTATTAATATCCCCTATTTTAACATAGCCATCCGCTACTTTGTCTAGAATCATGGAATTTGCGCTAGGGCTACTTTTTAACCAGTCAATAGCCATTTGATAACTACTTTTGTCAAGACCATTCTGTTCCAATACCATCATGGCTAAACTAGTTTTGAAACCTGGAGATTCTTTTAGCATTTCATCTGCATATGCAAATGCTTCCTTCGCAGACTTTTTTGTTAGCAATGTTTCAAACATTCTCGATTGCAAAGCTCCTTTTAGATAAGGGACTTCTTTCGTTCCATCTTCAATCGCTTGTGCTAGCTTTTCGAAATCAGCCGCATCGGCGGCATCTTTGACCGCCTTGAAGATCCTTTCCATCTGTTCATTCTGCTTATTTGAAGCCTGCTGTCTTTTTGCGTAAATACCTTTAAACCCTTCTAAGTCCCATGTCCCATTTACGAGACTATCTAAAGGCCCATCCAGCTTAATTGGGTGACCAATCCATTGTATGACGCCATCTTTTATTACAATAGTCGATGGGATACCCTTCTGCCCTGCTGCCAGCAACCATTTGTTGCCCATATGCTGTGCATTATTATCTACAATAACATTATAAGCCATGCGGTCCCCACTGGCATTTACAAATTTTTCGACTGCTGGTATAGCGGATTCATACGGTTGATCTTTGTTTTTCTCCCATACATTGACACCTACTATTTTTGCCTTACCTTCATACTTCTTAGCCAATTCAGACAGATGTGGCATAGCCGCAATACATGGACCGCACCAGGTAGCCCAGAATTCAAAAACATAGACCATATTCTTGTCACCCATCGTGAAAGGAGTGCCTTTGATCCATTTGGAGTACTGTAACTCCGGGGCCTTATCACCGACCGTCAATACTGCTGCATTACCTGTTTGTGCAAAAACCTGGGATAGCTGCGCTAACCCAAGGATTAATACTGTTAATATTGATTTTAAATTCATATCATTTGATTTTAAATTACCCTATATGAGTTCGTTTTAATTAGACTTGAGCTCTAACTTCACTTCTACCGGAGGAAGACATTGCTTATGATCACAGGTTTGGTAATATAACCCGGTACTGATTAGACTTCCCTTTTCCGCCTTGCCTACTACCTTTTGAACAAACCATGCCCCTTCTTCATGGATCAGCACATTGGGATCACTTACGTAACCAATAGGATCGCTACACTTCCACGCTCCTGACTTGACCAGTCCCTGAGGTAGGGTTAGTAAGTTTTCCAGTTGTACATAGGGTGCATTGTCTGGTACATATTGGTAAATGTGCCATTCAGGAGCCATACGAACCTTCACGATGACAGCTAGACTATCGCCTTCAGAAACTAAAGTCGCCTTGAGTGCAACAGGATCACGTTCTGTAGGCTCATCACAAGGGAGCATCGTTATTGCCATAGCAATTTTCTGATCCAAAATCGATTGACTTCTAGTATAAGGAACCAATACAAAAAATAGGATTAAAAAACTGAAAATCGTTTTCATAGGCTATATGTATCTACCATGAATCTGTAACCATCGGTCTCGGTGAAGAAGAGCTTTTTTCTATTTTGTGAAAGCCAGTTTTTCCAATCTTTGGCCGTTGTAAAATCCTTCGCCGTATAGCGTTTTAATACCCGAAGTGCTAAATCGCTACGGTCTCCTTTTTTTAACATCGCTATACAAGCGTCCAGAAGTCTGACATCGTGATTGGAGATCCCTATCTGCTGCACATCTTCGTCTATGGCATAGGTAAAAAACTCATTGGGATCACAATACATATAGTTTATATTTTCGTTCATGTATTTCTGATAAGCCTCAGCATCTGTACCAAATTGGTCTGCCCATTTGCCCATTCGTCTTTTTAAAAATACGTCTAACCCTTCTATTTTTTGATCACGACCTGCATACTGCAATTGTTGTTCTTCTTCAGAACTCAATTGCTCACCTGATGCCTTTTTTGTATCGAGACGTTTTCGTGTTTCTGCATTCTGCTTATTAAACGCTGTCATCGAGGCCACATAATCATCATAACTCTCCTTGTTCGTACCAGCAATATTCTCCCGGATGTCATCTGTCGTCGCCATACGATCATTGTATTTTCGTGCAATAGGAGTCCGTCCTTCAAACTGCGCCATGTAAGCTACGGTATTCACAAATACCTTCTTCCCTTCCTCGGTCATTCCTTCCGGTGATGCTCCAAAGCCCCATAAAAAAAAATTACCATGTCGGCCAAGTGCTACCGCTCCCACATCTTTCTGGCACACACCACTGGAAATAATCTCCGTATCGGGTGACTCGCTGAATCTATTCCCTCTAGACACTAAACCAATTCGCGCATCTCGTGAGTCTAAATAACCACTTTTATCCACGCGCCACATGGGCAATTCTTTCGGAAGGTTTTTCCCAGAAGCATAATGGAATACGCCTTCTGGAGTCGGTTTATTGACAAAGGTTGGTGATACCTTTTCCAAAGGGCCTCTAAAGATAGCATGATTGCTCTTCACGTGGTGGGCGTCTGCATCTAAACACAGGCACAGCCAGTCTATTTTCAAGCCTATAGCGCGCCCCATCTGATCGGATGTGCTGGCGATAAATACCACAGGTTTTGAAAAGTCATCTGGCAGGTACTTTGCCGATTTGTAGACGCGCTTACCGTCAGCGCCGACTTCATTGACTGCGGGCTCAATTGGTGTCGTCGGGAAGTCGAATATCGTCACATCATAAGCTTCGGAATCCGACGTTTTCCAATCTCTTACATCCATCGTTTTGACTTCAGAGAAGTAAGTAGACAACAATTGCCTAAATGCAGGCATACGAATCGGATATTCAGCTTTGAACCCCGCTTCCGACATGCCCCCGGGCCCCATACGCCCCTTTTCCCAGGTGGGCATGGGTTTAGACGGATCGTAACCTACAAATAAGACTTTAAGTCCCTTGACTGTTGACTTTTGTGCTCTTGCCCCTCCAAACGGGAGGGCAAGGACTAGTATAAATAATAAAAAGTTTTTCATAATTAATAGTTTTGTGTCAGCTCCGGATTAAAACTAGTTGCATTCTGCGGAAAAGGATAGACCCACAATGGTGAATTGGGTTTTAACGTATAGGTATCGCCCAAAATAGTTCTTTTCAATACGGAAGCAAACTCGGGCTCAGTATTCCAGCGCTTCAGGTCAATTAGATCTTTCATCGTATTAAAATTTTCACTTCTTTGCAATTGCTTCAAGAGAGCAAATACCTCCATCTTACTTGAAGCCGTAGATGCAGTATATTTGTCCGTTAGTATCCTTTTCTTCCGAATATTTTCCAACTTTTCTTTGGCTTCTGTCAGATTCTCAGCGCGCATTAAACATTCGGCTTCAGTAAGACGCATATCTATTGATGTAAGACCAGCACCGCTGACCTCCGAAGAGGTCCCTCCTAATGCCCATACTGCTTTCTCGCCAGGCATACCAAAATATGAACTTCCTGAATCTCCGGGAAATGGAATATTGACTTGGGTAGGCATATAATTATAGAGTACCGAATTCGGATCAAACTGTGCCAATAACTCTGGGTAATACCAAGTAAGGTACATAACGGACGGGGTAATAAAGAGATCTTCCTTGCTAGAGAATGTTGGTCTTGCCCAACCTTTTGGATTTGGACTGACGCCTGTAACCGGATAGTCGACCAGCATATTATTGTGGTTATCAATTTGGCTATTAATAGCAAGCGATGCTCTAGCTGCGACCAATGCCTGATCAAACTTACGCATAGATAGGTGGACTTTTGCCTGCACAGCATAGGCAAACGATTTGCCTACACGTTGCTGATTTGTACCCTCATCCAATAATGCGTCCAGTTTGAAAGCATTATCAAGATCTTTAAGTATAAAATCATACACCTCTGCTACCGTATACTTTTTTGCCGGCTCCAAAATCACATCCGTTTCCAATACATACGGTACCCCACCATCCGTAGCAGCTGTAGTAGGATCATAAGCTTTCGCAAATATATTTACAGCCAGGTAGTGAAACCATGCACGCAGCACGTATGCTTCTGCTTTATAACGATTGGCTAATAATCGATCTCCTTTTGCTACATCTGCACGAGCGATGACAGGATTACAAGTCTTTCCGATGACGCTATAAATTGGTTCATAAATATTACAGCTAGGCCTTAACGCCGCACGGTCAATACTTTCATCCCAAAACACGACAGCATAATTAAAGGTCTTGATAGGTTCCTTTTTTAAGATCCCAATATTTAAATTATAAATTCCCGCAGTCAATGGGGCAGTCCTAACTACGCCAAAACCGGAATAGGGATCATTTAATAGTAAATCAAGATCACTTGCTGTATTCAACAGGTTTCTCCCCTTAGGTTCAATTTCAGTAAATTTTTCACAACTGCTAAGTGTGCCAACTAAAGCAAAAGCTAGGACATATAGTATATTTTTCATCTTTTTGAACTCTTAATTATTAAAAATTAAAGTTAACTCCAAACACATAACTTGTAGGTAGTCGGATACCCACTGTCTCTGGATCAATACCGATCTTATTGCTCTTCCATAACGCAGGAAGGTTGTTCATCTGAAAACGCAATCTCAAATTATTTAATCCTATTCTAGTCAATGAATTGCGTGGCAGATCATAGCCCAGAACAAAGTTTCTTATTTTTAGAAAATCGGCGGCATGAACAAATATATCAGTAGCGTTTTGGACAGCTGGTTGCGTACCTCCAGAGTTGTTGTACTGCCATATTCCCGGAATATTTGTATCGGTATTAGTCGGTGTCCAAGCATCCAAATACCAAGACCTAACCGGCGAAGCTGACGGTAAACCATTAATTTGAACTTGATTAGCCCGTAGATGATGTCCACCGTAATAAACCATCATTAGATTTAAACTTATACCTTTCCAGGAAAATTGATTTTCCATCGCATAGGTATATTTAGGATCTGCTTGCCCTGTAAAATAGACAGATCCTGGCGTGGCCACTTGGATTCCTACTTCAGGAATAATACGCCCGTCTTCCGCATACCAGGATTGCACCCCTCTGTCAGTAAGTCCAGCAAACCGGTAAGAAAACAACGAACGTACTGGATAGCCTTCTTTGTAGCCAATATTGACAACCTGATAAGCGCTATTGGCTTGAATCTCGACCCGGGTCACTTCATTCTTATTCCACGATGCGGTACCAGAAGTAGTCCAAGAGAACGCATTTCTGTCTTTCGCACGGAACCAATCGTAAGCAAGTGTTAACTCCACCCCTCTGTTTTTTAAATTGGCCATATTCATTACTAGACTACTGAATCCTTTTGTTACCTCCAGCGTCTGGTTGGAGAAGACTTGTTCACTTTTTTTATCATACCAATCAATGACACCTCTTAGTCTAGAATCAAACAACATAAATTCTGCACCAATATTGATTGTACCTGTTCTTTCCCAGGACAATGCTGGATTGCCCGGACTTTCGATAGTTGCTCGGGGCAGTCCGGTATTAATATTTGTCTGGCCCGTTGTAGCCGTCATATAACTTGTTGCACCTTGATAGATATTTCCGGTATAGCCGTAGCTCGTCCTTAATTTTAATAAATTGATATCCTTATAATGGCTCATAAAACCTTCATGGTGTAAATTCCAACTTGCACCAAAAGAGCCAAATGGAGAGCCCCGGAATTCAGTGGCCAATCCATATACATCGGCAAAGTCTTTCCGAATAGATCCAAATACATTGTACCGTCTATCGTAGGTGTAAGTCATGTTGGCATAACCAGACGCATTTCGACGTCGCACCTCTGTTAGGTTGTTTCCTCCTGCATTGAGCGTCATCGCATTATCAATCAATGGTGTAAAAATAAACTGTCTTGCTGGGTAACCAGGGGCATAAAAGCTAGTGTTGTTTATGCTCCAAAGCTCATTATAATTTACATTGGTGGTCGAGTGCGATTGCAGTTGATCGTCCCAGCCTAAGTAAAGATTTCGGTTACCTTTTGAGTTTGTCTCTCTAAATTCAACACCTGCAAGCACATCTATATGGTGAATATCTTTAATAACCCGACTAAAATTCACCTGTCCCCGCGCAGTCCAATAATCCCCCTGCATATGTTCTGTCGCCAACTTGCCTCCTGTTTGTGGAAGCATGTATCTATACGTTCCATTTGGATTTTGTACAGTATATACATTTCGCATAAGGCGCATGACATAGCTATCAGACTCCGTATTGTTAATCACAGATTGACGGTTTACCTCATATACATATTGCGTGTTGAATGTCAACCCTTCTAATATTTTAAACAGGAACTCGCCATGATAACGGGTATTTTGTCTCTCGATTTTATGCTTGTTGAGGTTGACTTCATCTAATAAGTAATAATGCATGGGTCTCAAAGCCTTATTGTCTTCTACCCAAGTTGCATAGGGGTTATAGTAATGAGTCCATCCCGGTGAAATATTCGCTTGTGTACCATCTGGATTAAATAAGCTGTAATAAGCCGGTAAACTAAATGGACCCGTTATATTTTCCACATAATTACCTCGGCGTTGCGTAGACCGCTGGAATATATTATTTACACTAAAATTAATCGTCAACCATTTTGTCATATCATACGTCCCTTTATAGAAAGCATTGAGCTGGTGATCCTTGTCAGATATTTTACCGGTATTATCCCCTTTATAGTTGACCACCAAATTAGATTGAAAATTATCGGTCCGGTTTCTTACAGATAAGTTATGCATTTGGAGCACCCGTTGTCTGAGTAAATTATCAGCATAATCCTTGGCAAAATTCTGCGTTCTGTATTGGGCCAACCGACTGTCCAGTTCATCTTGCTGGATTAATCCTTTCTTTAGCTGATAATGCGCATACTGAATAGGTGTTGGATTTAAGCCAAAACTCCCTGTACCCTTTAGCGCATTGTCCATTGCTGTCAACTGAGCTGCAGCATTAGGCGCTTCGTTATACAACCATTTGAAATACTCATTCTCCTTATCCACCTGCTGTGCTGGGGTCATATACCAATTGTCCGCATAATCAATGTTCTTCTTTTCCCAAACTGTAGTATTTGAAGAAACCTCGATATCAATTTTATTCAAATCTTTCGCCTTTTTCGTAGTTACAATGATAACTCCATTGGACGCACGGGCACCATAAATAGCCGAGGCTGCCGCATCTTTAAGGATAGTAACTGACTCTACATCATAAGGATTTAAATCTTCATAAGCCATCTCAACAGGAAGCCCATCGACCACTAATAAGGGTCTACTTTCGGCAAATAATGTCCCTGTTCCACGAATCATAATCCGGTCCCCGTATTTTACCAGACCAGCCACACGACCTTCCAGATTATCCATGATATTCGGAGTGAACCTGCTATCCAGCTGATCGGACGTCACCGTAGTAACGGCGCCTGTTGCCCTTTCCCGAGCAATTTTTTGATATCCCGTATTTACGACAACTTCATCAATATCCCCCAGTTTGGCAGATAATACAACGCTCATATTTTCAGTCGCTCTTAGGGTTAAATCATTATATCCGATAGACTTAAATTGCAATGATGCACCTTGTGACACATTCGACAGTGAAAAATAACCACGGTCGCTCGTAGATGTCCCTATTTTAGTTCCGACAATATGCACACTAACACCAGATATAGAATTACCAAGACTGTCACGGACAGTTCCTGACACATTAATCACCTGCTGCTGGATAGGTTGCGAATCAGGCTGTTCATCAATCACAATCTTAGGAGCGCTACGTAATACAATATTTTTCCCTTCTTTTTTATAGGTGATATGTTGCCCACTCAAGATGTGATCTAAAAAAGGCTTTATAGGCATATTTACTACATTCACTGATATTCGACGTGTCTCAGAGATAATGCTGCTACTTCCGGAAATAACATAACCTGTTTGCTTCTTTACCTCCGAAGCGATTTCTCTGATCGTTAGATTTTTCTTATTTAAGGTTATAGTCTGCGAATAAATGGATGCATTCACATGTACCAGCCCAATCAAAATAAGTATAATGGTAAGTTTCATCACACGTATAAAGTAATGTATTTTCATTATTTTTGCTTTGGTTTGAATAATTCGTTAGTTGATATTTTTTGAGCCATTTGAGGGAGGTGTTGGTCGCACTTCCCTTACTTTTGAGACGCTGGTTCCAAACGTCATTAACTTCTTATTTTCTTCTATAGAGCTTTATTTGAAATAATTAACTTTCTATCCATCGAAACTTTGTAGTCCAACTTTGCACTTTCCAATAATTGAAGTACTGTAGCCAGATTATCGGACTTATAGGCCTGTCCAAAGAATGTCCCCTTAGGGATTTTTCCTTTATAAACGATATCTAGGTCATACCAGTCACTGATCTCCTGCATAATTTCTGTAAATGGCTTATCATCAAAATTAAACAAACCCGACCGCCAGGATATCGAAGCCTCTACGTCAGTTTCTTTTATAGTCATGCGAGAACCACTTACATAAGACTCCTGGCCAGGAAGAAGGAGGGTGTACTTATCATTTGCACTAGGGGCAACCTGTATCTTACCTTCTAAAAGGCTAGTGCGCTTTGCTATATTGGGATATGCTTTAACATTGAAATGTGTACCTAAAACTTCTATTTTTTGACCTTCACTCTGCACAATGAATGGCACTTTTTTATTCTTAGCTACTTCAAAGTAAGCTTCACCTTTTAAATATATCTCGCGTTTGCTCCGTCCATACGGTTGAGTAATCGTAATTTCGGATGCTGTATTCAACCAAACTTTGGTACCGTCTGGAAGTGAAAAACTATACGTTTGCCCTTTTGCTGTTGTAGCAGTCAGTTTATCATATTCTACTGATGAACCATCTTCCACCGCACTACCGTCATCATATTTCAAACTACCGTCGCCAATTACGACACCTTCCTGAAGATCACTTAATGCTATTGTTTTTCCATTGGAAAGCGTAATCGTCGCGCCATTTCCTTTTGAGTTACTGATATCTTCTGTTGGAATGGTAGCCAGAACATCACCTACCGCCTGTCGCTTCTGTAAATCGGTATAAGACCACCAACAGAAAAGAAGAATTACAGCTGCCGCAGCTGTAATCCCCATCCGAAAGTATACCTTTCGGATACCCATCTCTTTTTTAACCCTGTTTTTATGAGCTAAATAGGAATCCATCGCTTCTGCAATCCGTTGGGTAGACGATTCTATCTCTTCTCTAGAAACCGCTGTATAACCAGATTTATAGTCATTTAAAAATCCAGCTTCAACAATTGCATTTTCATTGGAGGTACTACTCCCTTCAATATATTTATTAATAAGACTTTCAGCGTTGTCCTTCATCTATTTTTTTTGGTTAGCAATACAGAATATAACGGCTGTATACAAGTAAGTCAGCTAACTAGGGCTTAGGGCCTAAAAAATAAATCACTTTTTATAAAAAAAACAACAACACACTGACATAGAAACGTTTAAAACTATAACGATTGGAGAAGATAAAGCAAAATAGCACTTAGAGGCAACTTGCCTCTTAATATTTTAAGTGCATGATTGATATGATTCTTAACCGTTTTTTCTGACAAATTTAATTTGCCCGCTATTTCTCGATGTGATAGGCCCGCATTACGACTCAACTCAAACACCTCTCTCATTTTGTCGGGGAGCTTCGATACTTCCTTTTCAACGAGATTGATCAACTCCTTTTCATTCAAATATTCATCCACACTATAATCAACTTCATTGATAAACTTTTGAAAAATTGACACGTAATCGGATCTGATTTTTTTGTGTGCGACAAGATTTAGGAATTTATAACGCACAGCTGCGTACAGATAAGATGATATTGTTCCTTTTAACTCTAACCTCTCGGCATTTTCCCAAAGTGATATAAAAACGTCTTGTACAAGATCCTCGGCTTCGCTTATATCATGGGTCATATTTTTCGCGAATGAATACAGTACCCTCTTATAGCGTTCAAATAGCTCTCTAAACGCTTCCTGATCTCTCTGCCTTAACAGCGACGCTAGCTCACTATCTGTAGTATGACCGTAATTCATAATTATTAGGCTCGCAATATAATGTAAATCTACGTAACTAAAGACTGAAACTATGTTTGACATGCTCCATTTTTTATATCAAAGCTCTTTCACACATCTCGCACCTAAAATATACCAGCAATTTAAAACTGAATGAAACTTCAAAATTAATGATGATAATATCCTTGAGAACAAGCTTATTACTCCAGCGAATCCGGCAAGGATGTACTGCGTCTAAACCATAGGGAGAAAAAGAAATAGAACTAGGGCAGGATATATATAGTAGATAAAAATCAAAATGGAGACTTTGCAGATGAGACCATAATGAAGCTTGAAACACTAAGCCTACAAGAGCCTATAGAGTAATAAGCTAACCGAAATTTATGGCATTGTCAAATATCCGACCTGTATATTGATAGACCCAGAAGGTAACATCGTCGAAAAAGATATTGCGACACATGAGCTGATAGATGTACTGCTCAGACGTCAATTGCTTTAGATCGAACCTTTGTGGAAATGTTGCCATTTTATCGACAGGAAATCAATATGAAAAAACATACCGTGCTGGTTATTAATCCTAATCGTTGCGATGTTTTTAGGATCGTCCTGGATGAATTGTATCTAAAACCGAACCCAACAGGATATAGGTAAATGATCCGAAGGGTAACGATTGTCCCCATATACATCCGAATACACTTCGTAGTCGGATACTGCAGTAGTTTTGTTCACAAAGGTATAATCTATGCGTCCCCCCGGCTCCCCTTGAAAGACACCACCCGGAAAAGCAGTTCCTACCTTGCCTTTAGTACCATTGACTGATGCCTCATAGCTATCCACAAATACCGCTTTCATCGCCTTTACCTGACTACTGCTGGGCTCTGAATTGAAATCCCCCACAACCAGCACAGGATATGTGCCTGCTATCTCTTGAATCTTGCGCACCATAAGGGGACCTGACTCCCGTCGAGCGACCTCATTACGCCAATAGAAATGGGCGTTAAAGAAATAGAAACTCTTGCCACTTTTTTTATCTTTCATCTTGGTCCACTGGCAGACGCGACGATCGGTAGCATCCCAGCCGACACTCGGAACATCAGGTGTCTCACTGAGCCAGAAAACGCCAGAGTCTAAAAGCTCAAAATGAGCCGTTTTATAAAGCACTGCGCAGGTATGCAGCTTACCATCCTTACCGCCATAACCTACCTCTACCTTAGCAAAGCCCGGCAATAGCTGCAACAGCTCCTGCATCTGTGTGACACTTCCCTCCTGCGTACCCAGCAGGTCAAAGCTGTGACTTTTGATCAGGTCAGAAAGTGGCTCCTTGCGCAAAGCCCAGGCATTGCCCGTCTTCTGATCTGCGACCGCATCGTACCGAATATTATAGCTAGCCACCTTAAACTGTGTTAAACCATTATTACCCTGACGCAAATAGCTATTGGGACCTTTACAACCCAAAAAAATAATCGATAGAATTAAGTATAATAGAACTCTGTTCATGACTGTTATTTAAATGTGCTTATCCGAAAAAAGGGTATGTCCGAAAAGTCAGACATACCCTTTAGAAAACATTATTTCCCTATTTCACAGCAAAATGCATCAGGAATGGATAGTGATCCGAAGCTAAATTGGTATAAGGATCCTGAAGTATCTCTGCATAATCGCACTGCTGCGAAAGCATATCCGAGAGATAACTGTAATCGAGTCTGAAACCTAGAAAATCAGCAGCCAGGTAATCTGAACGCGTAGGAAAACTCGCTTTGTAAAAAGTATTTCCATTCAACGTAACAGCATCCTTAAAACCGCTATCTTCAAAAAGATTCATCGTACGGTAATCAAAAGGAACACGGGCTGGACGGTATTTTTTCATACTCGCCGTCCAGAACTTGGACCCCAGTAGCTGCTCATCAACAGGAGAGATCGAATTGAAATCACCCGAAATAAGAACCGGACCATTCGTAGTCTTCATTTTTGCCTGCGCTATGACATGTTCTGCTTCCTGCAAAACCAGATCATTGCTTTGGGATGAGAAGTGCACGGCAAATATATTGAGCCCCGATGTCTCTGCACTGATATAACCGTGTACACGGTAAGGAGAGAATTTACTCGTGATAAATACCCGCTCTATATTTTCAATCTCCTGCTTGGAAGTGATTCCTGTAGGATAGCCATCCTCTTTGAGCAATACGCTGAAGTCGTGTCCATAAGTTTTGGCTAACGCGCTAAGGTCTCCATGTTTAAAACTAACCAGCTCCTGAAAAACGATAACATCGGGATCCAATTGGGATACCCAGGCTGTAAACCGCTCCATATTGCCTTTATTCTTCCACTCGAAACCATCCTTAACATTGTAGGACAGTACGGTCAGCCCCGTCTTCGGTGTAAGGACAATCGGCACTGTCTTAACATCTGGCTTCAGCACCACATCTTTATACACGGGGTTGTAACCTTTCTTCAGAACAGTAATCCGCGCCTCGGTCTCCACAAATATTTTATACGGAAGCTCCCCTTCGGACACAACAGCATGTGTTCGGGGCACCAGCATATTGATATCAGGTCGTTTCCTGGAGATAATAATTGTCGCCTCACCAGCGATGCGCTCATTATTCTCATTGACCAGCTGTACCAGCACCTCAGTAGAAGTTACTTTAGAATCCTCTCCCGGAGTTGGCTCGGAATCTTTACTGCAACTGCTGCCGATAAACAAGAGCACACAGGCGTAAAAAAACAGGGTTATGTTTTGCTTATGAATAAGTCTCATCATCTCGTATTAATTTTTTGATAGTCTAAAGTTGGCAAAATGATAGATGATATCTTTTGCCGGTTTATACCCTCCTGTAATAGCAGGCTCGCCCCCCATGTTGATGACAATAACACGGTTGTGCTTGCCCTTCATCTGGCTGATATCGATTTTCATATCGACCCATTTTCCAAGTTGGCTATCCGTAAGTTTATTGGCATTTTTATCAGGCTGCCACAGTTCCTGTCCATAAGGATGCTCTGTCGGGAATCCCCAGATTCGATTCATAAAACGAGGCCAGATCGCTCGATAATTGTCGTACACACCAGGGAAGAAACTTTTGTCCTGAGCAAAAACTTTAAATTTCAAATAAGGATATAGTTCCGAGTTAAACTGATAATCTAAAGGAAGCTTGAAAATAAAAGAAGCGGCACGATCGCGGAGCGTTACTTTCATCACGTTACGTAGATCACTGCCTGCTGGAAAAGTGGTAGGTTTGATATCTAAATCCACTTTCCAGAGTGCTGCTTCCAACAGACCATTGATAAAAAAGGCCGATGGTAGATCCGCATCAGTACTGGTCTGCACCAGCTCTACCTTACCTGACGCTACAAACGGAGTCAGCAGCTGATCTATACCCAGTGAATAAGGGATATACTTGACTTTCTTGACCAAATCATTCTCTAATAAGTCAATCAAAAAGCGTGCATTGACCTCAGACATATCTCCCGAACGACGTACATACGATAAAAATGGACCGCCACCTACCGTAGCAACAACAGCATTGCGGTTGTACGAGGTCTTCGTCATCTCAAAAAGAGTGCCCCCAGTAAGATCAATTTCATCTAGATCAGTGAAATAGAAAAGATCCTGCAAGGTTTTGGTATGTATCGGAAAGGTTAATTTCTTGATATTAGCTACACCTACTTGATTGAAGGTAGTCACTCCATTTTTATTCAAGATATCAGCTTCTGCCGGTAAAAAAGGAGTCGTCGATGAAGGCATAAAGAAACTCACTTTCTGACTCAAAACAACGGTATCGAGAATCTCAACTCCATTAACTTTGGGCACCACACGATAATCAACATCGACGTTAACTTCATCCCCGGTTTTGAGGTTTTTCGCAAAAATACGAGGATTCACATCGCGCTGGCCTTTATTTTCGACTCCGAATTGATCCTCGTACGCAAACTCTAGATCACAATAGGTGAGCAATATGGAGGAGATATTATCAGCCCAATCCAATACCGCAGCAGAAGGAGATGCGAATATCCGGGGCGACTGCACCGCAATAGTCGTCAACTCATTATTGGTATAAGGAATCAAGGCGATCTCCTGTGGCACAGATTTGTTCCCATACTGATCTTCTGTATAGACCTTAAATCGGTACAACTTGGACATCTTTAAGTTAGGTATGTTGACCCAAGAAACGACAGAATCTATTACGATGCGCTCTTTGTCATACTCGACGACCGTCTTACTGGCTTTACCGAGATAAATCTGATCGCCCGTAACACGTCCCGCCTTCATCAGATCGAGTTCGACACGTTCAAACCCAACTTTACCCGATATGGTATCAAACTTAGCAGGATATACTTTCTCTCCACCAAAAGGCTCAACGTTATCGTAAATCCCCTTACAGGAATAAGTCACGAATATGCCCAACCAGGCAACGAGACTCCATAAAACAATATTTTTCATTATCATATCGCTATTAAGGGATGTGCTTATATAGTAGACTAAAGCCCCTCTATAAGCACCCCTGTTACTACTTAATTTGTGGCTTTGCGGCCATAAAGTGTTATCTCCGAAAGTGCATTTGCATTGGTTCCTGTAGAATGGGACAGGAAGTCCGATATGGCTTCATAGCGAAACCATCGTGTCTTTTTCGTAAAAGTCGGGAAGTCGGGATACATGTAAGCCATATCTCCGGCCTGACCGGCCTTCACAAAATCTAAATCGCTAGGCACTAATGGTATCGGAATCTGATGGTAGCGGATCAGCACCCATTCCTTGGTATCCTCATCCCAATAGTACATATTATAAGAACCCACATTCTCCGAGCGGTAATACTGACCCCTGATACCTAGCGAAGCTGCGCCGTAGCGACGCTGATGAGTCACTACGCGGCTCAATTCGTAATAGTCTCCTAGATCAATCATGAGGTTCCAAGGAGTATTCTTATCCGCTAGATTCCCCGTGCGCCCACGCCCACCAGTATGCATAAAGTTAAAATCTTCACCGCTATTGATAATTCCATCTATTGTATAGCGTGTACGGCCTTCTTTATCATTACCGAAAACCATAGGGATACCACCTACAGAATCATTTTCATTTGGTAGTTTCCATATATTCTTAGGAATTAACTCATCCTTTAATAGGATCACCTCGCCCTTTTCTATAGGCTCGGTAATATTCCCATAGTTATCCTCTACGCGGACCTTTACACTGACCTTGTCCGAAACAACCTCGTCCAAATCATAAATAAACTGCCGGTCAGTCTCGGCTTTAGAGCTGAAGATCGTGGTCACTTTTCTCGCTCCGGATTTATCCGAGAATTCAAAATCAACATACACATTTATATTCTGCTTTAACTCATTCCCCCAATCCACAAAGAAGGACCCAAAGCCCGGTCTTACTTCCAGCGAACGAGCCACACGCTGATACGCTGGCTCTAAGGGCTCTATATTGACAGCCAGTGGAGTGGAGCGGTTACCAGCTCTATCCACAGCATACAGACGTATCGAATGCATATCCGTATCAGGAAGCCCATAGACATCCAAGGAGTCTACAAAATAAGAGGCATTGAACCTAAATGTCTTTCCTTTGCTGTTGGTATATTCGGCCTCTACAGCCAAGAGATCTTCATCATCAGGCAGCCGATAGAAAAATCGGGCACCCCCATAGAGGGCTTTATAATATTTGAGCACAACCGGCCCCGGCGGTGTACTATCATCAATGTTAATATTGTACCGGTCTTTCTCCTTACAGGAGAAAACCAATGCCAAGAGTAATACACATACAATGGCATTAAAAAAGTTCTTTATCTGTCTATGACTCATTATCGTTCCTATATAGGTAATACACTAAATATTAATACAACGGCCTAATTGACCCAGCCCGGATTTTGGATTAATTTACTGTTCGTATTCATCTCGTTCAGGTCGATCGGCCACAGATAATCCGTAATGGTGAAGCGTCGCTGTTGTTTTACATCCAACACAAAGAAGGTTTTAGCATCCTTGCCATCGGTATCCCATCCCCACATAGGTGATGAGAACGCCTGTCCAGCACGCTTATAACGCCACATGTCCCAAAAGCGCAATCCCTCAAATGCAAATTCTATGGAGCGCTCCTGTAGAATGATATCGCGCAGCCCTTCTTGACTGAGATGCTTGTTCGGATAGCGCGCCAGGCTGGTATTACCCCATGACTCCTGTACATCTGGAATCCCGGCACGTCGACGGATTTTGTTGATATCAGCATACGCTTCTTCGCTAGGCCCATAGTATTCATTCATTGCTTCGGCACGCATCAGATACAAATCCGACATCCGGATCAGCGGCAATGGGTATTTAATAACACGCTCCCACGCTCCAGACTGAGACTCGGGATGTGTCAGCTTTTGCACACCAATACCAGAAGCTATAAAATCGGTCGGGAAATAAGAAGAGCTACGGCCTCCATCTGCATTGTAATAAAACTGTGTATTGATACGCACACCATGTCCTCTCCAAAATCCTCCCGTGACACCAAGATTCGCATAAAAACGGGGCTCCCTGTGCAGGTACAGGTTAATAGTCTCTGCACCAGGTTGCATATAGCCCTGCAAAGGTTGATAACCTACTTCTTCAATACCAGGCAAACGTACCACATCATGCTTACCATTCATATCGTAAGTCAGATCTTCCCCCACTGGCAAACCATTTTCAGTATAATAACGCTCGGCCATCTGATAAGATGCTCCCAGCCACTGGAATGAGAAAGAGTTGCTATTGGCCAAACCATCCCCGTAACCAATAGGAAGACGTATCGCCGCAGCGGATCCTAATCCTGCCGATCGGTAAGTAATCCCAGACATCCCCCAGACAAGCTCTTTATTCCATGGATCGGTAATCACCATACGGAGATCATATAACGTCTTCATTTTATCAGGGTTCTTTTCAAAAGCTTCGCGGTCGTAGATAAATGGTTCTTTTTGGTAAGTATACATTCCCAATCCATTACGTTCGGCTATGACTATAGCTTCATTGATGCCATCAAGAGCAGCTTTCCACTTTTCCTTGTCATAAGACAAAGGGAAGAACGGCTGCCCTTCGGCATTTACAAAATCACCGAAGAACTCCACATTGCCATTGAAAAACGGACTCGCCTGATAGATTAAAATCCGAGCTTTCATCGCCATAGCCGCCACTCTGTCTACCTGTCCTAAATCACTATCCAAAGCCCGCTCCTTTAAATCGGGGATAGCTTCATTAATCAATCCCAGGATAAAAGCGAAACTCTCTTCTACCGTAGACCTAGGAATAAACAGTTCTTCCTTTGTGGATTCAGGGCCTGCTGTTTTTTTCATGATCACAATCGGACCATAATGACGTACCAATAGAAAGGCATAGTATGCTTTTAAGAATTTAACCTGAGCGGACCATTCTCTTTTCTCTTGATCACTCATATCCTTGACTCTCCCGATATTTTCCAGAAAAACATCAGTCTGACGTATTGCTTCATAGAGTGATTTACCCGCACCTGTCCCGGACCAATAGCCCAACTGGGGAGATGTCTGCGTCTGCAACCCTCTCATGATACGAATACCACGAAGGTATCGATCATCATTATTCAAATCTAGACGTGCCAACCATTCATCACCAAGCAACCAAGAACTACCATGTGTAATATCATCGTTAGGTATATAGCTATACACCTTAGCTAATGCATCGTATGCATCCTGCTTTAAATTGAATATATTCTCTAACTTCAATGTATTGTCCGGGACTACGTCCAAATATTTGGTACATCCCGAAAATGTTAGAGCAACACCGCACATAGCGGTCAGTATACCTTTTTTCATATTCATCTTCATTCCCATTAAAAAATCAACTGAAAACCTACATTAAAACGTCTATTAGGAGGATATCCTAAACCCTTGCTCCCCATCTCGGGATCCCACAGTTTGAAACTGCTCAATACAAAGACATTCTGTGCGCTGAGATAGAAACGAGACCCTTTCTTGACACCAAAACGTTCCAGGCCTTTTGGACTATAGCCAAACTCGACAGACTTCAGCCGCAAGAAGCCACCATCCCGTAACCACCAGGTCGAATTGCGCGTATTATTGGTCATGGCATTGGTGGATAACCTCGGCCAAAACGCATGTACATCCGGGTTAGTTTCACTCCAATAATCATCCGCTATAATCGCTAGAGCGTTACGGTGGTTGACAAATGGAGCTATCCCACTATCGCTCGCATTAATGAAGAAGGAAGTCCTAGCATTGCCCTGGAAAAAGAAAGAAAAATCAAAGGCCTTATACCCCATAGATGCTCCAAATCCATACTGGATCTCTGGTACTGTAGGATGTCCGATAGGTACCATATCATTCGAATTGACTACCCCGTCACCATTTACATCCATATACTTGATATCACCGGCTTTATACTCGCCAAAATCCTGCTTAGGTGAATTGTCTATCTCATGCTGATCGACAAAAAGACGTTCTGCAATCAATCCACGTGGCTGATTAATATTTGTTCCGATTTTCTTGAGGTAGGTATCCGAATAATCCTTTTCATCAAGTGCTACATATTTATTGGTCGCATAGGTAAAATTACCACGCAAAGACATCCAAAAATCCTGGCTGAAAGTTCTGTTAAACTCGACCATACCATCAAACCCCTGCGACTTGACCTCGCCCACATTGCCACTGATAGAGGCCTCTAGGCCTGCAGTAGAAGGAAAATTCTGTCTGATCATGTAGATTTTACTACGATAGTCTCGAAAGAAGTCCCCCTCTATTTTCAATCCACCATTAAAAAAACCGGTTTCAAAACCCAAGTTTATCTTCTCTGACTGCTCCCAAGTGATATCAGGATTGGCATAACGGTTGGTCTTATAACCTCCATATCCATTATTAAAGGTACTACCCCAAGTATATCCGGCTCCGCCCAGTGATATATCCGAAAGGTAAAAGAAACGATCTTTACGACCTGCGATCGCATCATTACCAACAATACCCCACGTACCCCTCAATTTGAAAGTATTCATTACAGGTCGGATATTGTCCCAAAACTTCTCATTGGAAATCATCCAGCCTCCGCCTATGGAAGGGAAAAAACCATAACGTTTATTGCCTGTAAATTTTTCCGAACCATTGAAACCATAAGCAAACTCGGCAAAATAACGGTCATTGTAACTATAGGAAAAACGTCCTGAGTTCCCCATATTACGCTCTGGTAGTGTTTCATATATCGATTTACTAATTCCTGATGTCAGTAGCTTCTCTTCCATCATACCCACTGTCATAGCCGAAACAGTGTGATTACCAAACACACGATCCCAATTGAAACGGGCCTCAAAATAGAAATGTCCATTTGAATTGCGTGAAGGATCCACATCTCCTAAATAAGGTCTTCCACCTACCGGATTCAAGATCAACAAATCGTATGCGCCAGTGATCTGATTATACTTGTCAATATCATAATAATAAGGGTCGTAACTCCGGCGTCCTGCATAGCGCCCCCAAGTAGTCGCCGAAGCCTTACCTTGAAACTTTAGGCCTTTGGTAAAAAAATCTAAATCCTGAGAAAGCGTAGCCTGTGCAATTACACTATTCTCATTACGGTCTTCATAGCCGCGCACCATCTCTGCATAAGGATTGGGCATTAGTCCAGTCTCGGTATATTTATTACCAAATAGAATATGCTCTGTATATAAATTGGCAGCATCAGGCTGATAATAAGGAGCAAAATCAACCGGATTGATATTCATTACCATTCTAAAAATATCGGTTGCCGATTGAAAAGGGCCGTTATACTTTTCATAACGTGCCTGAATACGGGTATCCAACTTGGTAGTCGGGGTCAACTTGAACACGACATTGGTACGGATATTATAGCGACCGATATCAATATTATTATTAAAGTTATTCTTATTATCCACCTTCAATAATCCAGACTCCCGATCCGCTCCAAAAGCGACATAATAAGTAGCAACCTGACCGCCTCCAGAGATATTTAAGTTTACTTTTTTGTTACTTACAGATTTGTTAAAAAGATAACTATACCAATCAATATTAGGATACAACATCGGATTTTCTCCATTGATTGTCGATTGTATCTTTTGTTCGGGATAATAGTTCCCCAACGAAGGATCTCTAGTGGTACGGGCCTCATTATAGAGTTTCATATAGGACACCCCATCTACCATATCTATCTGCTGTACTGGTGTAGCAATATGATAATCAACACGGGCGCTCAGCTTGACCGGGCCTTCTTTTCCAGATTTGGTCGTAATCATGATGATACCATTAGCTCCACGGGCACCGTACAGTACCGTGGCGGAGGCATCCTTCAGTACGGAGAACGACTCAATGTCATCCGGTTGCAGACGGGCTAAGTTATCGGTGGTAGATTCAAAACCATCAATAAGTATCAGCGGTGAAGACTGATACCCAAAGGTAGTAACCCCACGAATAAAGAATTCCGCATTGTCAGCCCCCGGTTCTCCCGATGGCGAGAATGCGATCATCCCTGGAATCCGTCCCGCAAATGCCGAGGTAAGATTCGACGAAGGAACCTGTAGGTCTTTCGTATTGACCGTCGTAATCGCCCCTACAATACTGGATTTCTTTTGGGTACCAAAGGCTACAACAGTCACCTCATCAATCTCAGATTCATCTTCTGAAAGCTGAACCTCGATAACATGCCTATCACTGACAGGTTCCAGCCTCAGGATATAGCCTACAAATTTAAACTCTAGCGTATCCTTGGCTGCACTGGAAAGCGAGAACCCTCCATTTTCATCGGTCGAGACGGTACTCCGCTTAAGTTTAGAAAGAACACTTACACCGGCAAGTGGCTTTCCTGTTTTTAAGTCTTTTACGATACCTGACACATTTCTATCTTGCGCCTGTACCGAAGCGCTGAATAAATAGGAAATGGTCAAAAATACCCATACAACAATGTAACGTATTTTCATATATAACAACTATTTGGTTTAGAATTATCGAACAACATTTTATGATTGGCATATGCATTCCATAGGCTAAAATAAATCCCATCTTTATAGACCGCTTGACACCAATTTTATTCACTTAAGATTAATTACAACAAAGTTCTACATTTAAGTAACAGGTCTTTTCATTTGAACTATACACTCCTTTAAAATCTAAACTTCAAAACAAATAAACAACTGAAAAACAAGACATTAAAGCAAGATCCAAAACCTAAAATCTAGACTTTTATTTATAAAAAATTGAGCTAAAAGCATGACAAATAAGAGGGAATATATTTTTAGAGAACCGGGTATATGAAGATCGTATAAGGGGGGTATTTTGAAACTGAAAAACCCCAAATAGAAGACCTATTGGGGATACATGTTGCAGCTATAACTGGCTATTAAATATTACTTAATATTGCACAAGGAATAGGGCTTCTTCTGAAGATCTCTGATAGTATCTTCAAACAAATCCGGATGTGAAGATCTATTTTTATTCTTCGATCTGTAGGTATAAACAGTGGTTATGGAGCACCTCAAAAATCTCGCAATCTTATTATTATCAGTAATACCCAATCTAATAAGCGCATAAATGCGGAGTTCGGTGGTAAGAAGATTATTATTCTTGATTAACTGCTTTTCTTCTTGCGGAAAAAGATTACTAAATTCATCTATAAAATTAGGATACAATTTTAAAAAAGTCTCATCAAAGTTTGTTAGAAACGACTTGTGCTCTCGCTCTACATGAACCTTCGAGTCGAGTTCTTTTTGAAGTTTCTCAATTTTTCCACCCTTAAATAATCTTTTCAAATTCGTCCTATAATCATCAAGTTTATCAATATAGTCAGAGCAAAGATCTATAAACTTGCTTAAATAGGTTTCTTTCAACAAACCGATTTTCACCAGTTCACTATTTAGGAAAACAAGTTGGCTATTGGCGATCTGTAGCTCCGCATTGGAAAGATGCAAACTCTCACTTACAGAATTCAAATCTCTATTTGCTATGATTAAATCATTGTTTAAATGATGCAGCTGATTTCTTGTCTTGCGAAGTCTTCTGTACTGTATCGTGATTCCCAGTAAAAGACAAGCAATAACCGAAAACCCAACTATCATAGCATTACGCTGTTGTAATATTTTATTATTATAAGCATCGTAGATATTGGGGAGAACCTGTGTAATCTGTTGCATCCATCTAAAAGCCCCACTGTATATTGCGTCTTGCAGGGATATTTCTACAAATTTATGTGCGATGTCGATTTCCCCTTCCTCATATAAAAGCCCCCCCAATTTCCATAAGGATACGTACTCCTTTACCGCGAACTTTACGTCTGTAATAGCCGATATAGCTAGATATAGCTTTTCGCTTTCGGTATCTCCTTTCAAATTGTACAAATTAGCAATATAGAAAGCCACGATAGCCATATCCCGTTCATCTGTGGTTAACTTTTCATAAACTGCCAGCAAAACTTCCAACGCTTTATCATATTGCTGGCTCGATCGCAATTTGTTCGATAGGTATACAGCATGCCAAATCGACGTCTTAGGCGTATAAACCAAAAGGGAGTCTACATCACCTTCTATTTTTTTGATATAGCTATTAAACTCCCCTTCTACGATAGTGTGCTCTGCCAATCCCTTATGTAACTCCATTTGCGTTACATAATAAAGTCTTCTGATTTCATCATCAAGGTCTGTTCTCGCAAATAAATCCTGGTTCAATAAATCCTGGCTTTCTTTATACATCCCCGTAAAAGCATAACAACGGGCAATCAATATGGTAGATTGGGCTTTGTATGAAATATTAGATGATAATTTATCCTCTGATAAGAGGAACATTTGCTGGGCGTACATCAAGGCAGAATCAATCTGCAAATCAAAATACATATCAAACAGCTCATGACAGAAATCAAACTCTTCCTTAGCATTGGAAACTGCTTGTAGCTTTTTCTTAGCCTGTTCAATCTGATCCAGCTTTGCATTAAAATAGTCCCCACGTTTGCTCAATACCTTTTCGAGCAATTCAAAAGACTCGTCATAAGACATCTTTATCTGAGCCGTAGGCAGTAGCGTTCCGAACAAAAAGAATATAACAGTAAAAATCAAATTGGCTTTCATAAGGTTTAGTAATTGAATACATGATTCAGTTTATGCGAACCGACACATTGCTATCATCCCCCATACAACAATGTAACGTATTTCCATATTATAATAAAAAGGCAACATGATTAGAGGTTAAAATGGTTATGTTTAAAACCGTCTTTTTCAAATACTTTCCTATTTCTTCATTTTATTTAAATTTCAAAACCGAACAAACAAAAATCTGTTGCAAAAATAGTGCTCATCCGTTAAAAAATGACTAACCCGGAGTTAACAAAACATTAAAGATTACAATCAAATCGCTTATCAAAAGAAAATCAACACGATAACTACGTGATATTCGGGATTTATCATAATATGTTTAAAATTGGATTAGACTTCAAAAACAACAAAAACATGAAGCAATACGAAGCTAAATCAAAACCAAAATAAAAACAATAAAAGTAATTTCAAAACTTATTTTAATAAAAAGCAAAAAACAAATTTAATTTTCAAGCTAAATATCAATACTTTACTTATTTTTTTACCGAAGACTAACGTACACAAGAAGAGATAAAAGGCTTTAGCTAAAATATGAAATAAAATGAAAACAAATAATTACATACGTGGCCCTATGTATCATTCGAATCAACAAAGACCTACATCGTCAACGCTTTATCTTTTTCTTTTTCCAGCCGTGTCTCCTGATGAGCAGGAGTCACTAACGGTGTAATCTCTATTTTACTCTTATTGGCGTCTTCTTTTTCGGTGACTTTCAAAAACAAATTGATATAGATCAGTCCTGCAAATAGGAGTATAATCCCGAGCAATTGCAACAGCGAAATCTGTTCCTGCAATACTAAAAAGGCACATAATATAGCCGCAGGAAGTTCTAATGTAAGGAGTATCGCGCTGAGTCCGGGCCCGAGTTTGGGCATCCCTACGCTAAAGCATATAGGAGGGATTACCGTACCGAATATCGCCAAGAAAAGCCCCCACTGAAAAAGACCTCCGTCAATATGGGTACTGTGGTACAGGGAATTGCAGTTCATCAAAAAAATAGCAAGAGTAGAACCAGTCGTCATCAGGGCACTCTTTTCCAGAAAATGCATCCCTTTTCCCAACTCGCTGGTGAATAGGATATAAAAACAATACAAGACCGCAGAAGATAATGCCAGAGCAATGCCCAGTAGCGAGAAGTCCTTGGTGGTAAACCCCGTAAATCCGCCCGCTAGAAATGTTGCAAACAGGATAAAAGCGGCGGCTCCCAACTGCTTGAGATGCGGCCGTCGACCGAGTACAAGCCATTCGGCAAACATGCTCATCCAGGCCATCTGCATCAGTAAAACTATCGCCAGAGAAGCTGTGATGTACTGTACAGACAGGTAATACAAATAGGTGGCGACGCCCATACAGGCTCCTGCCAAAAGGAGTTTCCACCGTCCGGCCTGTTGTGGTGCGGGGCGCTTTCTCCCATCACGCCACCATCTCCCAAATGAAGCTGCCCATAGAATCACTGCCCCGATAAAGCCCTGTATAAAGGTAACCTCTGCGGCACTATATCCCTGCCCATAAGCAATCTTGGCGAAAGAGGATAACATCCCATAACTAAGCGCACCAAGAGCAACAATCAACACGTATTTATTCATCACTTAATTTAGTACGGGTAAATCTAACAAATACAGAACTACACCCAATAATTAAGTTTTAAATATGTACTTTGCACAAAAAACAACTATAATTTCCGTTTTTTAAACAAAAACGAGTCTTAAAACAAACAGAGAATCGGAAAAAATACAATGGAAAAAATAAGCCCACAGGAGATGACGCTGCTACGGGAGCTTCAGAAGAATGCAAAATTTGACATCAACGAACTGACAGATACCCTTAATATGTCCCGCACATCGGTCTACGACCGAATAAAACGGTTAGAAACCGAAGGATATATCAAGGAGTATGTAGCCATACTGGATCAGGAAAAGGTAGGGTTGAACTTTACGGTCATCGTAAACGTCTCCTTAATTAGCCAACAAAAAGCACATGTAGATAGCTTTCTGGAACAGATCACTGCCCTAGACGAGGTCATGGACGCCTATGTAACAGGCGGAATATTTGACATTGTACTCAAAGTAGTGGTAAGTAGCCCTGAGGCCTACAATGCTTTTGCCTCAGGAAAGCTCTCTGCAATACCTGAAGTCAGCAAAATACAGAGTTCATTTGTAATGCGGTATATCAAACAGACAACTGCGCTTCCATTTTAGGACCAGCAGAGATACAAACATCAGCCTAACTAAAAAGACCGCTTGGATAAGGGTATCTAAGCGGTCTTTGTTATTTAATCAATCTCAGCTTTTACTGCGTCGATTTTTTCACTTTAATATTACGAACCATTTCCAATTGCTCATCAATGCTTCTTGTCGACTGGTTCTTACGGATAAGATCGGCCTTGATTTGCTCTCCAATACCGAGCGCTTTGTCCAGCTGATGATTTCTCCAGGTGATATAGAAATACACATGCATATATCTCGGATCTGGATTTCTTTTCAGCAAGGTTTCCATCCACGCGATACCTTCTACACTCTGATTGGGCTTACCAGTGAGATTGCCCAACAAACTGGTCAAAGAAAGGGTATAGTCATCACTGTTCTGACCATATTGATCCAGAAACGCTGTACAGTTCTTGATGTAATTTTCAATGGTTACATCTAAAAACAGATTACAGTACATCTCATACTCCGCGGCATAAGGGTAGCCTTTGGCCTTAAATTTCTGAAGAGCCTCTGCGTATTCCTCCCCCTGCGTACCTGACCTCGCCAGACCGGACAGATAGTACAGGTAACTTTTAGCTATAAATTCCTGAACCTCCTGATTACCGTTATTCACGGCGATCTCCTGCTGATGATCTTCTACATAAGTGAACAAAGCTGAAAAAGGCTCAGCTCCCACGAGCTTAATAAGCTCGAAGGTCGCTTTACTACTTTTCGCTGCCGGGGTCAAGCCTTCAAAAAAATCTAAAAAATCCGTAGAGGCTTTCTCCCGCAGGTAGGCCTCTTTGAGCGTGGTAAAATAAGTCTTCACAAAGTCACCGTCCCTATTTCCATTTTCCCATTTTTTAAGAATAGAAAGCAAGTTCTTGTCCGGGTTCATCGCTATCCGCGATACCTCAATAAGAGCATCAGCAGATAAGCCACCGACTGCCGCGTGAACAACTTCACCCTGTCCATTAAGAAACATCAGCGTAGGGTAAGCCACGACCTGATACTTTTTGCCCAGCTCTACTCCCACGCCTTTATCATCACACTGGATTTTAAGATTAACAAAGTTGGTATTGAAATGATTCCCGGCCTTTTCCTGTGAAAACACTTCCTTATCCAGCATCTTACATGGACCGCACCATGAGGTATAGAAATCGACAAAAATCAACTTGTTTTCTTGTTTCGCCTTCTCAAGCGCGACCTCATAGTCATGCAAAAAAACAATCCCTTGTGCTTTCAGCGGTTGATATATACCTGCTATAAGTACTATTGCGAGCGTAAATAAGCTCCATCTTCCTTTTTTCATTATACTGTCCATTTTTAAATCCCCTCGTATCCCGGGTTTTGAGTAATTGCTTTGTTCAATTCCTTTTCTTTCTGTGGAATAGGCCAGATAAACTGTTTTACGGACTTGACCTGCGGTTTGATAGAATAAATCAACGCCTTACCATCCTTGCCTTTTAAACGTAGCGAAGCAAACCATTCATACCCATTTTCCAATGCCAGTTCACGCGTTATTTCCTCAAACAAAACCGTGTGCAATTCTTCATCGGCAATATCATTTGCCTTTAATCCCTCTTCGCCAGCACGCAAACGTAGTACATTAAGGGCTGCTACCGCATTTTCCTTTTGTTTTAGGTGCACATAGGCCTCCGCTTTGATCAGATCCATCTGACTCGTACGCATATAGTAAGGAAGACAGTTACCATCCTCTTTAAATAATTTTGGAACACGTACAGTCTCTTTGCCATTTACCATATCCACCCGCTTATAGAAACGAGCTCTAGTATCTCCATCCAGGATCCCCTCTAGTAACGCGGTAGGTTCGAATGTTCCACCAAACATCCTAACGATACTTCCTACATTGGAGAATACATTGGCGAGCATCTGCGCGTCCATATATCGGGTAAACAGGAGTTCCGAAGACTTGTAGCCATTTTTAAAGATATCGCCATAGGTGGCCTCCCGTTTACGCAACGGATCGTTGAGTACTTCGTCTGCCAATTGGATTGCAGTATTCAAATCGCTAGCTGTACCCCGCATTAAAAGCAACTCGGCTTTATAGGCTTTGGCCAATAGATTGGATGGCCGGTAGACGGTGCTGAATGAAGGACTGGTAGCAATAACAAAGTCCAGATCCTCCAACAATAGGTTATAGGATTCCTCTACGGTAGCACGCGGATAATCATTGGTCGAGACGCGGGCAGGCTCTCTCCGCATCAGCGCGCCGTAAGGCGAGGTGATATCCCAAAACTGACCATAGTAGCGAAAGATGTAATACTGACCGAAGAAACGCATGAATCTAGCTTCCGCAATAATCTCCGCCTTACGGTTTCCGACAAATTTCGTTTCCGGCAATTCGCCTGTTTTTTTGATTACCGCATTAGCCGCGTTGATAATCTGTGAACACTCATCCCAGGCATCACCTGTATTGACAGTATTCTCCTCGAGATCCCTATCGAAACTCCGGAAAATACCGGAAGTAAAACCGACCATCTGACTTCCGTCCGAGATGTAACCTGCACCAAAAGGCCCAGGGTTCATGGCCTTAAATGGCACATAAATCCCGATAAGCGCAGCTTCGGCACTAGCGGCATCCGTAATGGCATTGTCCTCCACAAGGCTGTGCGGCGGTAACTTATCAAGATAGCTATCACAGGATGTAATCCCGAATAACGCACATAATCCAAGGCTATATATAACTGTTCTTTTCATTATTTTTCTATTACAGGTAAAACTTAAAACATGATCCGTGCACCCACTTTGAAAGTGCGTTCGTTGGGATAAGCAGAGTTATCCATCATACTACCCTCCAAAGGATTGCTACTAAAACTCTCTACATTGTATCCCGGGTACTTGGTAAATGTAACCACATTGCTAACCGAAGCAAAAACATTCAGACCACTGATAATCTTTGTCTTTTGCAATATTTCTTTAGGAATATAGTAAGACAGATTAATCTCTTGAATCTTTAAGAAAGAAGCATCGTACAACCAGAAATCATTAATCTTGTTGGTGTAATAACTATGGCGCATCAACGGATACTTCGCATTGCGGTTTTCCGGAGTCCAGCGCTCTAAAGCCAGCGCATCTACGTTATTAGGCGATATATAGCTCATCTGAAGCTGATTTTCACCATACTTCCAATATTTGACACCTCCCTTTTGGAAAGTACCGGTGATATCTAATCTCAGCCCTTTGTATTGTAATGACGAGTTAAATCCACCGTAGAAACTTGGCTGTGTCTTTCCGATTACGCGTCTATCCTCATGGATATCATCGTCCTTACCGGTTCCCGAAGAAATGTAACCATCGCCACTAACATCCACAAACTTGATATCCCCTGGCATGGAATAAAAATTTGTTTCCTGATATCTTCTCGTTGTATTTAAGGCTTCATAGCGATCCACTTCTTCCCAACTCTGGAAAAAACCGTCTGTTTTATATCCGTAAACCAATCCCATAGGTTGCCCCTCTTCGATAACATAATAAGATAGGTAAGTCGCTCCTGAAGTCGTTGATGCCCTATCAACGCCAAGCTTGGTCAGCTTGTTGGAGTTTTTAGAAATATTGGCACCAAGCTCCCAGGTAAAGTTGTCACGCTGTACGACGACACCGCTTAAACCCAGCTCAACTCCCTTATTGCTCATGTTACCAAAGTTCTGATATACGGATACGACACCTGTGCTAGGCGCCATCGGTATACCGATAAGCATATTATTGATGTTTTTCTTATAGACATCGATAGAACCACGGATGCGGCTATTTGCCATAAAACCGAAGTCTAAACCTACGTTGTACTCACTGGTAGATTCCCATTTCAGATTATCGTTACCCAGGTCAGTAGGCCGCACACCAGGCAGGTCCATATAGCTCACGCCACTCTGATATTGTGCTAACCAACTGTAGGCTCCCACTCTATCATTACCGGTTTTACCTGCACTCGCTCTGAATTTGAGTAGATCGACTGTGTTCTTGATGCTTTCAAAGAAAGGTTCATCAGAGATAATATAAGCTGCAGACACAGCTGGGAAAAATCCGTACCTATTGGCCGGAGCAAAGCGTGAAGAACCATCTACACGAAACGACGAAGTCAACAAATAGCGGTCTTTAAATTTATAATTAAGACGGCCATAGTACCCAATAGCAGCGGTCTCTGTCACATCCCCGCTACCCCATTGATATTTAGCAGCCTGCCAAACCGCATTTTGAATCTTATCGTCGGCAAAATTCATATAGCGCTCATTGACGTAATCGTTCTTTGAGGTATTATACTCGGTTCCCAATACAGCGGTGATATCATGGTCACCGACCGTTTTTAAATAAGACAGGTAATTCGTGAATGTGGTATTCACCCCGCTGCTCTGATTGTCCTGAAGTACACCTGTGGCGTTGCTATAATTCTTACCGACCTGGGTAGTTCTTGGATAATACTCTTTAGCCGCGCCCTGGCTGTAATAATAATTATAACGTGTCGTAAACTTAAAGTCTTTCAAGAACCTGAACTCAGCGTAAGGACTGATATTTAACACCTTACCCGTTCTTCTCTTAGTCACATCGTTGGCCAGGATCAGAGGGTTATCTAAATAATAGCGTGTGCCATTAAAATCATAGCTAAAAATATGGTAACTGCCATCCTCATTATATACTGGAATATCAGGACGCATATTTGTCGCAGTACCGATAGAAACAGTTCCATTGGTCTCATCTGTAGTCCCCATCAAGCTAAAGCCTACCTTAACATAGTCGCTAAAGTGCTGATCATAGTTCATATTGAGGGTATTCCGGTCGTAGTTACTTCCGACCAGCATCCCGTCATCTTTGTTCTTGCCATACGAAAAGGAGTACTGCGAACGTTGATCTCCACCGCGAAGAGAGAGATGATGTACCTGAGAGGTAGCTCTGCCGATCATGAGGTCGACCCAATCGGTATTTGCCGAACCGAACTTATCCGCCGGCAGGTATCGTTCGTAAATATTAACTCCTGTAGTAGGGCTGGTAAATGCTTTGACCGCATCATCTCCCCCCCGCACGTTATACCCACCTGCGATATAATTGATCAGTCCTTCTTCAAAAAGATCTTTAAACTGATCTGCATTTAAGGATTTCACTTTCTTTTCCAATGCTTTCACCCCTATATTGTAGCTATAGGAAATCTGTGGCTTGGTATAGGCTGTACCCCGTTTTGTACGGATCTCCAGTACACCGGCGGATGCGCGGGAACCGTAAATCGCTGTAGCCGAAGCTCCTTTCAGAACATCCAATGCCTGAATATCATTCGGATTGATATCGTTCAAATCATAATCATCAGGCATAGGTACACCATCGACAACAACCAATGGATCTACCCCGTTGCCAAGACTTGCATCACCGCGGATACGGATACGTACGGGGGCTCCCGGAGAACTAGACCCGGTTATCACCTGTACACCGGGCAATTGTCCCTGAATGATATTACCAATAGAAATCGCAGTGGAAGATTCTAACACTTTGGGATTAAGACTGCTTACCGCATCCGTCAGGTCACGGCGTTTGATAGTACCATACCCTGCACTGACTGTCACATTGACTTCGTCTAAGGTCGAATCATCCAGTAGCAGATTGATATTTCCAAGTTGCTCCTTTGCTTTGATCTCTATAGATCTATAGCTCACATAACTGATGATCAGAATGGCATTTCTATCAACAGATGTTAATCGAAATGTACCATCGCGTTCTGTTTGGACGGATTGCCCTTCTCCTTTGACGTGCACAGAAGCTCCGCTCAACGCCTGTCCTTTCTCATCAACAACCTTTCCGACAACGGTTATTTTATCCGTCTGAGCACTGCTGACGCGGGAAGAAGGTGTTTTCTCCAGACGTAAAGCGACAATCTTATTGTCTATAGAGTACCTGATATTAGATCCCGCAAAGCACGCATTTAGGGTTTCCTCTACAGTGGCATTTTTGACGCTGATATTGATTGGATTAGCTTCTTTAATGAGGGAAGCATCGCCCAGGATATCATAGCCACTCTGGATGCGAATCGCCTTTATGACTTTTTCAAGAGGCGCATTTTTTTCTGAGATTGTAATCCGCTGTGCAAAACTATTGGCCTGTCCCTGGGACAATCCGATAGTAAGCAACACGATCACAAACCGCATGGATAACATTGTTTTTCTTGGCATAAAAGCACGCAGCTTAAACCAATAGGAGTAATGGTCTTTCATATTTATTTTGGGTTAGTTATTCTTTCAAAAAAGGACAATCATGCGTGTCCACGAATTTAGGTTAAGTGTGCAGCAGCATAGCAGATCGGCTACGCATATTCTGCCTGTAATCATACGTTAGTACATCAAATTCACTAATTTAAAATGGTTAGATCTTTATATTAAATAACAGTAATTTTCCTGCCGGATATCTTAAACTTCACCTTTCCGGTACGCTCCAGGGCATGCAGCACTTCGGAAATATTCTTTGAACGGGATACGGTACCTATAAAGGCTATATTCTGAGGCCTGGATTCGTAGACGATATCCACATCGTACCATTTTGCGACCTTTTTCATGATGCTTTCAAAATCTTCATCATCAAACATAAAGTAACCGTTCTTCCAGGCAACTGCAGACTCGGTATCCACGGTCTTCACCGCTATCAATGAACTTCCTAATTCGGTTGTGCTTTGCTGATTAGGGGTTAGCATCTTGAACATACCATTGTCAGGCAACGCTATTTTCACACGCCCTTCCAACAAGGTGGTCTTTATAGTCTTCTCTTCCGGGTAGGCCGCGATATTAAAGGATGTGCCCAGTACTTCGACAACCTGGCCTGCATTGATTACCTCAAAGGGACACTTTGTATCTTTAGCGACTTCAAAGTAAGCTTCACCTACCAGCGTCACCTGCCGCTTACCGCCCACAAAACGGGTCGGATAAGTCAATGACGATGATGCATTGAGCCACACTTTAGTACCATCAGATAGTACAACACGGTATTGCCCGCCTTGGGGAGTACGGAGCACAGCCGATTGTACCGTACCTGCCTCTTCCATCAGCGGAGTACCATCTTCATAACGGTAATTGCCATTGACCGCAATAATCTCTTCTTTATCTTCCGACAGCTCCACCGTGGTACCATCCGACAATAACATCGTAGCACGATTACCGCCAGCAGGTATATCCTGGTTATAGACCTGTGTCCCGTCCTTTATCTCTACCGCAGGATTTCTCTCATACATGGTATACGTTGCAAATCCAATCAATGCCAGCACAGCGGCCACACTGCCCCATCGCAGGACGATCTGCTTTATACTCCTTTTCTCTTTTACACTCTCCTGATCCACTTGTTGGTTGATACGCCCCAAAAGTTGCTGCACACGTGGTTCTAAATGGCTAGGCACTACAAAATCTTCCTCTACTGCGATATCGGATGTTCCCAGCACTTCCTCCATCTCCTCATCGGTACAGTTGCAAAAAAAACGCATTAAGATCTCCCGGTCGCTATCCGGAATAGTCTTTTTAAGATACTGTTGATAGCGTTCTTTTAATTGTTTTAGATTATGCATTGGTCTCCCCATTTATATACACTACGCTTAGAAAACACAAAGGGGTTAGTCTAAGTCGAAAAAAATAAAAT
Source organism: Sphingobacterium sp. (assembly GCA_031277715.1). Classification (GTDB taxonomy): domain Bacteria; phylum Bacteroidota; class Bacteroidia; order Sphingobacteriales; family Sphingobacteriaceae; genus Sphingobacterium. The sequence continues at coordinate 35,771 of JAITLW010000229.1, forward strand.
AAAATTTAAGAATGACGACAACACCTAAGAATTAAGGAGTCGTTCGGATAGTATCAAAGCAACAGCCAAAGCACCGGAGATGTATTTCTGATGGGTAAACAAATGGCTCTTGACAGCCTGTGTTGCCTTGACCAAATGTACATGCACGGTCTCAGGGCTGATTTCCAAAATTTCTGCTGCTTCTTTGTAGGATCTACCCTGGATTTTACACAGCTGGAACACCTCCTGTTGCCTAGGCGTGAGTCCTTTCAGTGCATCATCCAGGAGCTGCTGGGTTTCCTTAGCAGCAAATGCTTCTTCTGTAAAATTTGTGATTTCACCAGCACCATGTATCACTTCTTTATAGAGCAGCGTATTACGGGCGATGCGGCGATAATGGTCGATCAACATGCGTTGGGCAATGCGATACAGGTACCCTGCAAAGGGCTTTTCGGGATCTATCTGTTCGCGGCGCTCCCACAGCTTAACAAATAACTCCTGCACAATATCATCCACCTGGGCGGCCTCGGGCAATTTGCCATCGAGCTTGAGCAACAACTGTGGACTATGTCTATTATACAGGATCTCAAATGCAGTATGGTTTCCTTCACGCAAGAGCAGAAGTAAAGACTTCTCATCATTATGGCCTACATTATTCACTACTGCTAACTCGATTAAGTCTCTAAAGTTAAGTTATTGTTTTTTCAAAAAAAAATCGCCCGGTCTCCCAGGCGATTTTCAATATTACTTTAATAAAATATCAGAACTACAGCTGCTGCGCTCTTTCCAACAACGCATCTGCAAGTCGAATGATCTTGGATGTTTCGCTCTCGGCCAATGCCCGGGCAGCTTTAGCCGCTTTGACGGCTTCTTTTTTCTTATTCAGTGTAATACAGATCTCCGCTAGTGTGCCCTGATAAGAATAAGAGCTTTCATCTAAATTTACCGCTTGCTTGGCCAGCACATAGCTTTGGTTCAAAAGATTTTTAGATACTTCTCTACCTTTAGCAGACTTTCCCGAGTTGCGACGGGCAATAAAACTTAGCTTTTCCGGTTGATCCTTTAAGATGCCTTTACGTAATTTGTTAGTCAACTGAACGAAGTCCTGATCGGTACCATTTGTCGCCGTCCATTCTACCCTGTACATAGCAGCTTCGACCTGCATATCTGAATCTCCCTGCTCAAAGAAGGCAATTCCTTTATCAAATTCAGCTTTATCTTTTGTACGGATATAGCCGTACATGGCATAACGCAAAAGATGCTGTTCTTTTTGCTGAAATTCATCTGCTGGCACCGATGTTTTAAAAAACGCTTTATTAGCCAGAAAAAACTGTCCATACCTATCATTTCCACTCTGTCCCAATTGTTTGATAGCTTCCCAACCCATAGCAGATTTTAGAAAGCTATCATCAGCTAAAGCATCTATTGCGTTTCGGGCTCCTTGGGCTTCCTTGGGATCCACATTGCTCATGACGGTAATATAACGCAATAAAAACAGAGGATTTCGTTCGCCTGCCCGAAAACGGGACATAATAGCGGGAATATGATAATCTTTGTCCAAAGCCCGCTTGCCTTCCGTTAGGAATTTATCCACCTCCATGCGAGACTGGGTGCGATACACCAATGTGCCTTCTGCATCCAAAAAAAGGTAAGTTGGAAAACTATGGATGCCGTACTTTTTGGCAATCTCTATTCCCTCGCCCACCTCACAGTCAAACTTGGTATTGATAAAGTTGGTATTGAAAAGACCGGCCACTTCTTTCTGGTTAAAGACATTCCCTTCCATCCACTTGCACGGTGCACACCAAGACGTATAACCATCCAGAAAGATCAGCTTATTCTCGGATTTTGCCTTAGTTTTAGCTTCATCAAAACTCATTTGCTGAAAGACAATATGGTCTTGGGCCTGTAATGAGGTAATGCACAAAAAGAGCATCAACACTATTGTATATTTTTTCATTTACGTATTAAGAGGAGTTAAATTATTGGAATTACAATGCCGTTATTTTACCCGCATTAGGCCATGCGGATAAGATAACGGCATCAAAGAATAGTTACTTTTTGGGATGGCTCCGCATGAATTCCCACATGAGTGGCATAATCTCATACCAGTCTACACCATGTCCCTCTCCTAGGACACCAAACAGCTCGATATCAACATCTCCACCATTCCACTTGTAGGCATCTATATTATATCGTCCCTGTTTCAATACCACAGGAGCCGGCATCCCTTTATTAATCTTATATCCTCCGATACGCTCTGCCCAAGCCTTTATATTGGTCTGAGCAGCTGTGTAATTGACAGTTTCATCCTTCTCGCCATTGAATGCTCTTATAGCAGTCTTATATCCTGGCTGAACTACAGCAGTAGGCAACCTCATTTGGCCTGACACAGGACAAACAGCCGCAAACCGCTCGCTCATATTATAAGCTAAAACAAAAGAAAATATAGCACCGCTAGAATGCCCACAGGCATAAATTCTCTTCTGATCAACAGAAGGCACCTTTTGCTCAAAAAAGGTCAGCATAGCTTCAACAAAAGGCAAATTCTTATCCGTATTCTGCCAATTAACAGCACCTGTTTCAGCAATACCTGCTGGCCATATCACAATCATATTAGTAGAATCGGCTATACGATTCAAAATATGATTAGGACTGATACTAAGTATAGGATCTGGAGGGGTTATACCTTCATCGTAGGTATAACTTCCATGGAAATTGAATGTCAACGGTACCGGTTTTGATTCATCAACGGAGTTGGGCATATAGTACTTAAATTCCCTTTTTACTATACTGCCATCTAACAGCGTAACATTCAGAGACACCTTATGAACTCCGCGCTTTAGAGCTCCCCCTTCGGGATTATCATCACCATCTGGTTCAAAATGCGTTGCTGAAGCCACATCTTCTTTTTTCTGAGCCTCGTAGACGCTGGTATCTTTTCCACAGGATATAAAAAGGCCAGCCATACATATACTCATTAATATTATTGCTTTCATATTAAATCTTATCTATTAGATTATTATCCTTATCGACTCCCTCTCGGAGAAAATTTTGATATTTGATTTGAATATCTACAGGAAAACCACTTATCCCGCGATAGACCTGGTTAAACTTAACTTTAGTTGCTGCTTTGTCAAAATCTAACTTAACCACATCTCCCTTTAGTACAGTACCGCTCCCCTCTTTGTCCGAACCATAATTAGATATGGCTAAAAATATAGTCTTCTCGGTACGTGACACGGTGAAAGATTCTATACTCGCATGGGCGTCGTATCCCATATCGGATAACGTTGCCAACACTTGACTAGGCATTATCTTTTCCTTTATACTCAATGTATTATACTTATAAATCCGGTCCTTCGTATTAAACACGATATATGGATTAAAGGTCATTGGATAAAACTTTGTCTCTTTATTAATAAGAGACGAAGGTACATCCAGCTCCCCCTCAATAGCAAAAGGTACCGTGCGTTCTTCTGTAGAAGTAGGAGGCACATGCATATACAATAGTTTAGAGACGCCATCTTTGGAAAGCACGACAACGCATTTATTGGGTTCTGAGGTATGTGTTGCGTAAACCATTTTATAGCCTGGAAAACGTGGTAAATATTCTCCTTCTTGCTTTTTGGCAATCGTTGTTGGATAGTTCCCCGAATTCGAATACAGAAACTTACCATTCGCTTCATCAAACAACAGTACGAGACTGGACAATTTAAAACCTTTATTCGTCAATGTAGGCTTAGATCCTTGAGGTTCGTGCCCCGCCTGCCCATAACAAATCATTGGAGACAGACGCGCATTCTCAGCCCCTCTCTGATTGACACGCACGGTAGCACCATACGAATCCATTCTGACATAGTACAAAGCACCATCCGAAACCATGTACATATTACCATCCTGATTAATTCCTCCATAAGGATTATAATTCCACATCCCGATCTGATAACGTACATAATCGGCCTTAAAATTAGACACATCAGGTACTGGATATGGAGACATATAATTGGTAAATGATGTAGGTTTAACATCACCGATCAGCGAATCGGCTACCATATCATTCTTATTGATGACCTTCCATTCATTTTCCAGTAACACCTGAAGCCCTCCTGTTGTCGTCGTAAATCCAAAGGGTTGCATATTAGGCATATTATTGTAATTGATTAGAATTGCTTTTGGATTGATACCCAAACTTTTCCCGACCCTATCTCTGTAGTAATTGGCGACGAAATCGGACTCTTTATCCAGACGCTTGTAGGATAGCTCTGCCTGGCCGTTTTCTTTACTCAATACCACAATGAGGTCACCGGCGGTGGAAGAACTCACGCGAAGGGAAAACTGAAAGTAGGTCTTTGCTCCTGTTTCCTTATCCGTGACAATGTAACGTCCCAAATAACGACCTATCGCCAAACCTACCCGAACATTTAAATCCTTGTACTTGTAGATAGTTTGCCTACCAACCTCCCAAGCAAAATCAAAACGGGTGGTATCAGCATATTGAGTCCCCATTAAATCAACTTCAAGACGTAAAGAATCATCTTGATCGACCTCATAATTAGCAGCAAGTCCCAATACCGATAGCTCATTAATCTCATTGTAATCATAATTACCAAGATCCTTATAACAGGATTTTAGGAAAACAAGCAGACCGCTCAATGCTAAAATTAAAAAATATCTTTTCTTCATAATCTAGTTTACTAAGCGGTCCATTAATACACGCTGGTTCGTCTCTTTATCAAAAGTCGGAATGTTATCTAAGTAGTTCCTGAGTGAGCTAAAGTACTTACTTACCACATTGACATTTAAAGGCTGTTCTTCGCCGACTTTCTTAAAGTCAGCATGGAATCCCATCAAAATCTTCCATTTTTCAGGATGATAATAGCCTATTCCCGAGTGAGTGTATGTTTTCCACCACTTCGGTTCATCCAAGAAATTATTAATAGTCAGCTTAAGAAAGCGTCCTTGATTAATCCCTACATTAAAATCATCGGAAGGTTGCAGTTCAATCATTAGCCTTTTTTGCTCTTTAACAATATGGCTAGAGCTTAGATGCTCCCGATTGACCAACACCCGTAAGGTGTCTTTAAAAAGACCCGCACCAAATTGATGTAGTCCTGCAAAAGCGGTATAATGCTCCCCCTCTCTCGCACTAGTAGAGTCTTGTTTGACCGCCACCTTATAGAAACGATCGGCATCAAATCTGTTACCCATCAAATTGACCACAATCTTTGCGGTATCCTGGATTATTGAATCTGGCACCATTCCGAAGGAGAAAATAACTTCGCTAATCTGCAACGTATCACTACTAGACTGAGGAGCGACCTGAAAGTACACTCCGTCCTTCTCTCCATAGGAAAAACCCACATCTTGGTTACAACCAACAAAAAGTATACTGGCTAAAACAAAAAGGTATATCTTCATGATTATACTATTTTTTAAATTATTAATTACGGAACCCACTTTCAATTTCCTTGTCTGGTAATGGGAATACATAGATATCTTTAGATGCTGGTATGTCACTGTTTCCAGAATTATTCGAAATATTCCTATTAAGACGTTTCAGTGTAAACCAATATTGACCTTCGCCCAAGAAGTCCTTTTTGTACTCTTTCAATATGATATCCCTATCAATGAAAAACCAATCTGGGGCATTCCGTATTCTGGACTTCCTATAGGCATTGAGTAGACTAAGAGACTTACTTCGGTCTGTATCATAGTAACTCTCCATCAAAATAAGATACATCTCGCTCAACTTAATCATCGGTATCTTCGGAAAAAAACCTTTTTCACCCGTATTTTCCGACATTTTTTTAAGTTTGAACAAGTCCAGCCAAAACTGATAACGGACATCGTCCGGATTAGAATCGTATAATGTAATGCCTTCTGCTAGAGTCAGCTTGATGGAGGAGTTTTCACCGCTTTCAGACTGGGTTCCATAAAACAGGGATTTGGACCAATCTGGAATTCCTTTATTTCGCAATGAAAATATATGCTCGTCCGAAAAACGAATATCTCTTTTGATTTCTTCTACGTCTACAGACTCTTCAAAAAACAACAATCTGAATTTTTCAGAATCTATAACCTCTTTCGCCATTTTCGCGGCATTGATCTTATCACCTTGAGTAATATAAACCCTTGCTAACATAGCTTTGACAGCATACAAATTCATCCGGGCCACAAATTTATCCGCCTGCCCACGAACATCCTTGCCTGTCCCTACTATTTTATAAGGGACCTGATTACGAATAGGATCTACCTGTTCCAAATAGCTCATGGAAGCCTGTAGATCATTGATAACCAACTGAACAATCTGCCCTGAGGTATATCTCGGAGGCAAAGAAACCCCGAATTCTTTATTATAAGGAATACTCTGAGCAGTAGGATTGTACTTCATATCTTCACTGAACATACGGTACAAATCAAAATGTAAATACGCACGTAATGCTAATGCCTCTCCCTTAATCTGTTTACGAACATCGTCAGACATAACCTGTCCGTTTTTCTCTTCCCAACGAATAATGTTATTAATAGCCGCAATATTCGAATACATATCGTTCCAGATCGAAGCAATTTTTTGCTTCACCGAGGCATTTTTGTAATCAAAATCTCTAATGTAATGGTAAGACTGATCCATACTACTGTAACTGTAATACTGCGCCATCACATCCAACATTTCGTAACTCAATGTACGTCCATAAAGACTTGACGACGACATCTTATTGTACACACCTGCCAATGCGTCTTTAAACCCCTGCTCCTTTTGGAACAGTTTATTCTCGTCGACTTGATTAATCAAATCGACATCCAGCCATTTGTTGCATGAACTGAAAAGGCTCACGACAACAAAGGTTATCAAATACTTAAATCTCATCTTCATCTTAAATATTCTTTGCTAAAATGTGACATTCAAACCTCCTGTAAATGTGCGGGCATAGGGATAACTCGTACCTCGCTCCGCCTTTACCGTACTGATACGGAACACATCTGTTGTCGAAACACTCAGACGCACCCTTTCCAATCTCCACTTCTTTATTAAGTCCCTATTTAGATCATAGGTAAGGGAAATCGAACCAAGTGTAAACATGTTGTCGTCCTGCACAAAACGAGTCGTTTGATAGGTCGGCGTCTGGTCATCTATACGTTTAAATACAGCCACATCTCCCGGCCTTTTCCAGCGATCATACAACACTCTACGGTCTGCATTATAACGAGGGTCTGTGCCCTCAACTTTAGTATTTAAGGTGTGATTGAATTGCTTTCCTCCGACCTTATAACGGAACAAAGTATACAGGTTAAAGCCTCTCCAATTCAAATTGCTCATGAAGTTTCCTTCTACCGTAGGTCTAGTATCACCTACAACTACTTTGTCCCTGTAGTCATAAATAAAAGTATAATCGCCATTCCGTTTGATATAGATTTCATTTCCTGTAGCTGGATCAATCCCCGCAGACTGTACAACCATCAGTGCACTCTGCGAACGACCTTCCTCTACGGTACGCAAAGGGCTAGGACCGGTAGAGTTTTCCAGACTATTTGCCTCTTTGTTAATCCCTTCTAATGCATTAGACAACTTGACAATCTTATTCTTATTATGAATTGCGGCTAGCGTAATATTCCAGTTCAAATCCTTTTCTCTGTCACGAATCAAATTAAAACGAAGTCTTGCATCTATCCCCGTATTTCGCATCTGCCCTAAATTCTCTACGTAACTGGTGAATCCTGTAGATGGGGCCACATCGATTGGCAATAAAAGATTGTCTGTTAATTTAATATAGCCGTCCAAATTAAGTTGCATGAAGTTATTAAATAAACCTAGGTCAATCCCTCCGTTATAGGACAAGGTATTCTGCCATTTCAGCTTAGAGTTCCCGTATCCCATAAGGATAGCGCCCAAATTGCCATTGTAATCACTGTTCTGGTCATAACGATAGGCTGTAAGTGCCTGACTCGATGAGAAATTAACCATCCCGGTGCTACCTGCAGAGGCCCGGATCTTTAGGGTTCCAGCATCAGGGTTCCAGAAACTCTCCCGGTGCACGTTCCATGCTAAACCGACAGACCAAAAAGGGGCAAAACGAGAGTCTCTACCAAATTTACTCGAGCCATCCGTACGGTAAGAAGCATCGATAAAATAACGGTTATCAAAACCATAGTTTATATTGGAAAATACGCCGATCATTCTTGATTTGTCAAATATCCCCCGTGGTTTTGAGTTCTCTAAAAATTGTGCAGCGTACTCGACAAAAGTCATGTCATCATTCAAAAATCCAGTCACCGTAAAACCAGCCCCTTCCTGAGAATCGGTCGTAAAGTTTGCACCGACACCGACATTAAGGACATGCTTATCTACGACCTTGATATAAGCCATCGTCATATTACCGTCTACCTGAACCTGCTCTTTATTCAGTGTTGAATATTTCCCTTTCTTTGCAGACTCGGTTTCAGCAGCGAATTCTGTAGAAAAAGGAGAACGGTAAACTTCGGTTTTATCCGCTCGCTTCGTCAAACTAATCTGCCCCTGCAATCGCAAAGCATCAATAATACGCCAGTCGAGAGACAAATTATTCTGTAAGGACAGATACTTGTTGTAATCTTTTTGAGGAAGGCTCGCGTTCAATAAAGGATTATTCATCCCGGAGCTCAGTCTTACAACATATTCACCTCTTTCATCAAATATCCGATCGTGTGGATTTTGGCGGGCAAAATTATCGAAGGAACCATAAGGGGAATTATTTCCTTTGACCTCGTCAATGAGCAACTGGTTGTTTATGATAAATCTATTGTTGATATCATAGGTAAAATTCATGCCCAGCCCTATTTTATTTCTGTCGGACCCCTTCATTACCCCTTTATCATTTTCATTCCGGACACTGATTCCATATCGAAAGTTTGTATCCCCCCCTTCGAAATAAAGATTATGACGCTGATTGACCGAAGTTCGTAAAGGCTGAGAAAGCCAATAAGTATCCACTCCGCGTAACACTTCCTTATAAAGGTCGTTATAGCGTATATCAAGGTTCATTTGTGTTTCATAATTATTATCCTTCCATACACCTGCCAGCTTTTCATATTCCAGCTTCTCCCGTGCATTCATAAGATTATAGTCACGCAGATCCGGTGCTGACACGATCATACTGGAGTTTAGCGTGACACGTATCTTCCCTCCTTTGGGCGGAATAGTACGGATAAGAATTACCCCATTTGCTCCTCGTGAACCATACAGTGCCGTAGCAGAAGCATCTTTAAGGATACTGATACTCTCAATACGATTGATATCTAAGTCGTACACACGCTCTGCAGAGGTCTGCACACCATCTAACATGAACAATGGAGCATTCGGATTGCTACGCCCATCATCAGCGGCTCCCCGTAGATCAAAACTGTTCTCTCCGCGAATGGTCAAATCCGGAACACGATTGGGATCGGAACCAAAGTCTATATTTTCCTTGGTCTGTACTGCCGGATCATACGCAGAGATTGACTGGAGAATATTAGAAAATCCTGTCTTGCGAAGATCATCTCCCGAAATCACAATCTGAGAACCTGTATTCGAATCTTTCGATCGCTTAAAATACCCCGTAGATACGGTCACTTCCTCAATATTACCTGAAGAGATTAAAATGATAGAAAGAGAAGTTTTTGCCTTAACGACCTTCTTTTCGTAACCAACAAAGGACACCACGAGATCAGCTCCCTCTTTGGGTGCCTTGATTTCAAAATAACCTTTATTGTCTGTGGTCGTAACAGTCTTGGTACCTCTTACAGAAACCGTAGCTCCTGCTATGGGAGCACCTTGTTCATCGACCACTTTACCACTAATTTCAATACCCTGCTGTTCACTAACAGCTATAGGGCTACCATTCTTCACTTTGATCGGCAACAGAACAATAGTTTTTTCCTCAATCTTATACCCCAATCCTTTAGAAGCCAAAATCTCTTCTATGGCTTTGGACAACGGAGCATTCTTCAGATTGACCGCGATACTGCTTTCTACATCCAGCATATTGGAATTGTATAGAAAACCATAACCAGTTTGCTTGGTTACTGTACGTAAAGCATCTTTTATTTTTACATGTTGGCCTCTGAGCGTCACTTGCTGCGAATAGAGACTCGCACTCAAATGCAATAAGGGAACGAGGGACAAAACCCCGGTTAATTTCATAATTCTCCAGATTTTTGGTGTCCCCGGTCGATGGAAATCTATTCCATCTATGTTGGGGGACAAATTAATACGGCATAGCCACCTTGCAAAAGGCGCTTTTTTATCCGAGTAGATTTGCATACTTTTGGTTAAGAGTTAGTTAATAAACACTGTAAAATGGGTAGAGACTGGCTCTAATATCAGTCCC
>JAITLW010000242.1 GCA_031277715.1 Sphingobacterium sp.
ACATCCACCCGGTCTCCAATTACGATACATTTCAGGACTTAGACATGATCATTGAGGCTGTATTTGAAGATCTATCGCTTAAAAAAACAGTTATTCAAGCATCTCAATCTGGTCTACGCTCGGGAGCTTTTTTCGCATCCAACACCACCTCCCTTTTGATCAGCGAATTAGCAAAATCGAGCCTGGAGCCAAAGAGCTTCATAGGCATGCACTTCTTCTCACCTGTAGATCGCATGAAGCTTGTAGAAATCATTCGTGGCAAAGAAACGAGTCCAGAAACAGTAGAAAAAGCAATACAAATAGCGCACAAATTAGGGAAAACCGTAATCGTCGTCAACGATGGCCCTGGCTTTTATACCTCCCGTGTCTTTTTCAATTACCTACTTGAAGCAATCAGCATGTTATTGGAAGGTATTCCTGCAGCAGAGATTGAAGCCGACGCCCGGGCTGCTGGCTTCGGCGCGAGTCCGCTTGCAGTATTGGATGAGATATCACTTCCATTGATGCTGCATGTGTATGATCAACTCCCCTCACTAAGCAATAGTCAACAGCGGGCATACCGTTACTTAACAACATTAGTTGCACAAGGCCGACTGGGCCGTAAAGCAGGCAAAGGTTTTTACAACTATGGGGAATCAAAAACACTATGGAAAGATCCTACACTACCTACTGCAAGCCCTACTATGGAACAGGGAACAATTTCAAAAAGACTACTGCATGTGATGGCACTAGACAGCTACCGTTGCCTGGAGGAAGGCATCTTAGATAACCCTGACGATGGCGATATCGGTTCAACATTGGGAATCGGTTACCCGCGCCATACGGGTGGCGTATTCGGTCATGTCGAACAAGTTGGAATAGCGCAATTTGTGCGTGAATGTGAGCAGTTTGCTGACAAAGGCGAACAATGGGATATTCCGGAATCGCTGAAGATGTTTTAGAAGTGAGAATGGTGATGACCGTGGGGGTGGTTATGGAGTTATCTTACAAACAAGTATTACCTATCCGTCATGAGGTTCGAAATAGCATGAAACGAAGCAATCTCCCCTATAACAAGGAGATTGCTTCATTTCATTCGCAATGACGACAAAAAACTACTTCGTCATCAAATCCACCAATTCATTGACATCCATAGCGACAAACGTATCATAATCCAAGGTCGATTCACAGATTTGCTTCTGTTGCTTCTCCGGAAAGATACGGGCAAGGTTACGCTTATACTTATCGATTAATTTTGGTATCCCTTCCTCCCTCCTTCGTGGATGACCAATAGGATACTCCACAATAATCTCGGGCAATACCGTTCCATCTTTCATTTCCACGGTGATACCGTTGGCGATAGCGCGCTTTTCCGGATCATGATAATCCTTTGTAAACTCCGGATCTTCTACACAGACCATTTTATCCCTCAACTCATCTATACGTGGATCAAGCGCAATTGTATCTTCATAATCTTCGGCAGTAAGTCGTCCAAACAGTAAAGGCACAGCAACCATATACTGTATACAATGATCCCGATCGGCAGGATTGTGCAGTGGTCCTTTTTTATCAATGATACGAATAGCAGCTTCATGCGTACGAATACGGATACGTGCAATATCAGTTGCCGATCGTCCATAGGACTGCAATTGCGTATACAACTGCATCGCACACTCTACTGCGGTCTGAGCGTGAAACTCCGCAGGAAATGAGATCTTGAAAAGGACATTCTCCATCACATAGGAACCATAAGGTCGTTGAAACTTAAAAGCCTGACCTTTGAAAGAGACATCGTAAAATCCCCATACCGGAGCGGAAAGCACCGATGGGTATCCCATTTCGCCGGTTCTGGCAATCAACGCCAAGCGAACCGCCCTAGAAGTAGCATCTCCGGCAGCCCACGACTTACGGCTTCCAGTATTAGGAGCATGTCTATAGGTACGCAAAGCCTGACCATCAACAAAAGCTAAAGACACGGCATTGATCAACTCCTCTCGAGTGAGCCCTAAAAGTCTACCTACTACAGCTGTAGAGGCTACTTTCACCAATATCACATGATCCAATCCTACTTTATTAAAAGAATTCTCTAATGCTAAAACTCCCTGAATCTCGTGCGCCATAATCATTGCGTCGATGATCACATCCATTTTAAGTGCTTTTCGGCCATTTCCCACGTTCGTACGGCTTATCCAATCTGCCACCGCTAAGATTCCTCCTAGATTATCAGAAGGATGCCCCCATTCGGCGGCAAGCCAAGTGTCATTAAAATCCAACCAACGGATCATCGCACCAATATTAAATGCGGCCTGTATCGGATCCAGCTGATAATTCGTGCCAGGCACTTTTGCACCGTGCGGCACAATCGTACCTTCAATTACAGGCCCCATCAGCTTTGTACAAGCTGGATAAGTCAATGCTTCGAAGCCACAGCCTAGTGTATCCAGGAAACAGTAAAACGCAGTCCGCTTGGCAACAGTACTTGTTATTTTATAATTCAGAACATAATCAGCTATATCCACCAGAACCTGATCAGGCTGAGGTCTTTCGTTCGATAATATGGAAGACATTTTTAAAATTTAAGTTTACAGTTAAAAAAATAGTAGCAATTAACGTTGATTCAAAGACACAAAAGATCTATTCTCAGGCCCTATATAGTTCGCACTTGGCCGAATTATTTTTCCGTCCTGCCTTTGCTCGAAAATATGGGCCGACCAACCTGTGATCCGCGATAGCACAAACAAAGGGGTAAACATCTCCGTAGGAATCCCCATTAAATGGTAAGAAACAGCGGAATACCAATCCAGGTTAGGGAACATACGCTTTTCCTCCCACATAACCTTTTCCAAGCGCTCTGCAATAAGATACAGCGTCATATCCCCCGCTTCCTCGGATAGTTCACGCGCTACGCGCTTTATAACTTCGTTCCTAGGGTCTGAAATCGTATAAACGGGGTGTCCAAATCCAATTATGACCTCCTTATTAGCCAGTCGCTGCCGTATATCTGCTTCAGCCTCATCTGGATTCGCATATCGGGTCTGTATTTCATAGGCTACTTCATTGGCTCCTCCATGCTTAGGGCCCCGCAATGCCCCTATTGCACCAGCGATACAAGAATACATATCAGATCCGGTACCGGCTATCACTCGAGCTGTAAAGGTAGAGGCATTAAACTCATGCTCCGCATACAGGTTGAGTGAAATCTGCATCGCACGAACCCAAGAATCCGGCGGAACAGCACCATGTAATAAACGTAAAAAATGCCCACCCAAAGTCGTATCATCT
>JAITLW010000251.1 GCA_031277715.1 Sphingobacterium sp.
GTTGTCGTTATAGACAGGTTGACCGGTTCGTCTTTCGTTTCTCCATTCACTCTAAAATCAGGCCCGGCAGTTGTCTGCGTCAATCGAGGGTCGCGATTTTGCATTTCCTCAAGAAACCCCATAGTCCGGTAGTTCGCTTTGTCAGTAAAACGTGAACCATCCCGCATTAGATAGCTATTCACAAAGTCCTTTGGAATACCGTACGACCCCTGTGTGGCCGATGTAAAAGAAGATCCCAGCGAGTGGACTTTCAACCCCAACTCATAATCTACTGCTAGAATAGTTTCAATATTATCCTGATTATTTCGTGCAAAAAGATTTCTATAGGCTTTTTCCGCACCTCCTTCTGTGTACAGGGTATAGGCATTTGACGTTATCAAATCCTGAGCTGCCGCTGCCGCTAGAGTCAGGTATTCATCAGCTCCTTCCATACCATGGTATTTTCGGAATGTACCTTCAAATAGGGCTACGCGAGCTTTCAGTAACATTGCGGTATAGCGTGTTATCAAATTAAGCTGTTTCTCCGCAGGAATATTCGCAATTGCAAAATCCAAATCGGCCATGACGGAATCCATCACCACAATACGTGAATCTCTGGCCTTATATAGTTCAGGATCCTTTGCATCCAGCACACCACTGTACCAAGGCACATCGCCAAAAGTCTTGACTTTATCGTAGTAAAAATAAGCTCTAAAGAAACGGGCAATGCCCCCATACTTTGCTTTAGCGGCTTCGTCTTTCACTTTATGGTAGTTGCCCAAGAAATAATTGATTTTTCTTAACTGGCCCCAACTCCAACCTCCAGATCCACGACCGACAGGCACTAACCTAGATCCACGCACTCGTGCTGATGGATTGAGAGGCATCAGATTGTCGGAACCGGAATCCTCCGTATAATTGTCCGTTTCAGGCAGTATACTATAAAAATCATTGGTAGCGACCTCCAGATCCTTGGCTGTATTAAAGAAATAAGGTGCCTCGACCTGATCTTCAGATGGTCTATCCAAAAAATTATCATTACAGGATGTTGCCATCCCTGCCACTATGACTCCTAATCCAAGTATTATTATTTTAAATTTCATGACATTCTCCTTTTTATAACCCTACCATTATCCCAAAAGAATAGGTCTTTCCCATTGGGTACACCCGTTGATCGCCTCTTTCAGTAGCATCTTTGGGGGCCGAATAACTTATTCCGGCTCCTGCCTGCTCCGGATCAATATATTTTGTTAGCTTACCAAAGCTCCAGGTAAACATATTCTCACCACTAAAGAATATGCGCAACCGCTCTATCTTCGCCTTCTTCGTCCATTCCTGCGGTAAGGTATAACCTACCGTCATATTTTTGACGCGCAGAAATCCGAGATTCGTTAGATAGTAGTCATTAACCTCATAAAGAGAGCGTCTCCCCTGTAAGGAAGAATAACCTCTATAAATCTGCGGATAGGTGTTTCCCGGTTTGTCCGGAGTCCATGCATTATCGATCAGATCTTTACGGATAAACGACAGATACGGTCTTTGGTAAGTCCCCCAGAACAGCTCTCCTGTTGGATACCAATCTTGGCGTCCCACGCCAGATAATGCTGTCGAGAAGTCAAAGCCTTTCCATTTTGCATTCAGGTTAAGTCCGAACAGGTATTGTGGCATTGCATTACCTATACGCTCTAGATCTCCATGATTGTCTAATGTATTATCTCCTTTATCAATTCTTCTGTCACCGTTCAGATCTAGGTATTTGATATCTCCTGCCCGCAGGTGACTCCATTCGCTATTCTGCATGACATTCAGAATATCATCATATACCTGACCTAGGTTTACAGCGGCTGATGCACCTCCTGGTACATTGAAATGATTTTCATAAGCGGCGGCCTCTTCATCCGACTGAAATTGGCCATCAACCCGATAGCCCCAGATATCGCCCAATCGCTGCCCTTCATAGTATGTGCTCAATAGCCCCTTTGGGTTATTGTATTTCGTGATTGTACCTTTAAAATTGGAGACATTCGCGGTTATATTAAAGTGAAGAGGTGCTCCCGCTACCTCAAATTTATCGCGGTACGAAACAGCAACTTCCCACCCATCGTTACGCAATGCGGCATAGTTTTCGCGAGGCTCCCGGGCTCCAAAGACACTCGGAAGAGGTTCCCCTGGCAAATACATTCCCTCCACATTCTTGCGATACCAGTCTGCATTGACAAATAACTTGTTATCGAGCACACCGATATCTGCCCCCAAGTTTAAGCTCTCAGTCTGCTCCCAGGTCACCACGCTCGGTAGTGGTTCTGGTACACCAGCCTCTGTCAGCGGCGTTCCATTATTCAGCCAAGTACCTCTTTTTACCGTCATCAATTCTTTAAACGTATTAACTGGCACCGTCTGGTTACCCAATTTCCCGTAGGATCCCCTCAGCTTGAATGAAGAGACGTAAGGCTTGATATCTTGCCAAAAATTCTCTCTATCCATCTGCCATCCTAATGACAGAGAAGGGAAAAAGCCCCAGCGGCTATCTTTAGGAAATCTGGAAGATCCATCATAACGGGCATTGATTTCCATTAGGTACTTACCTTCATAATCGTAATTGAAACGTCCAAAAAATCCTCGGACTGCCCAATTTGTTGCATTTCCGGTCATTGCATTCATCACGGTAGATAGCGATAGATTCGACAGATCTTCCAATAACAGGTCATCCCCTTTCACACCTATAAAATCCCGATCAAATTCTTCTTGGTTAAAGCCCAACAATAATTTTAGATTATGCTTATCTGCGAATGAGGTATTGTATGTTCCGAAAAAATTCAATGCGTTATATTTGTCTTTTGAGCGTTGCTCCTCCAAGCGGTTTATACCTACCGTCAGAGGCGTCAGCCTATTTCCCGACAAATAAGTAAAAGGGTTTAAACGCAACGCTAAATTCTTGTTCTCGATGCGATTACTGTAATCAAAGTTAAATTCCAAACCTTTTAAAGGACGGGCTACTACGCGGAATGTATTGGTAAACTCCTCCGTTCCGATATCCCTCCAGCTCTTTCCAGACACCAGGCCAGCATTACCGCCCTGTCCTCCCGATCCGGTGCCGATATCAGTTGGGATACCATCTACAAAATTAGGGTAAAAAGGCATCAGGTTGTACCAGGTTGTGGTGCTCCATAATCCTCCGAATCCGTTCGAAAAACCACCGTAATCTTTATCTTTCTCATTGATAAACTGTATGTTGTTTGAGATCTCCAGCCATTTGTAAGGTGTAAACACCAAGTTGGCTTTCATATTCTGCCGGTCTATCCCCGCATCTTTGTTGATATTATTGATACTCTGCCGATCATACACCCGGCCTGAAAGATACCCTTTGAGTTTATCGCTACCTCCAGAAATAGATATATTATGAAAATTAGAAGCCTGATATTTGCGGAACAGATAGTCCCACCAATCTGTCTGATAGAAAAATTTATTGGTTCCATCCGACTGTAGCTCGTGAAAAGGCGCTATCTCTCCCTTAGATACCATCTTGATCGCCTCCCAGTCCATATCATTATACCGGCTATAGCTACTCCCATTGTAGCCATAGATAGCTGCATCTACCGTCTTGGCGTAGACATAAGGATCTGTAATAAAATCTGTACGGGCTGCAGGTGTTGTCCAGGCGAAGTTATTGGAATAATTGATTTCCGTTCTTCCCGACTTTCCGGACTTGGTCGTAATCAGGATGACCCCAAACGCACCACGCGCCCCATATATTGCTGACGACGCAGCATCCTTGAGCGTGGTTACAGTTTCGATATCATTTGGATTTACCCGGGTGAGATTGCCCTCGATTCCATCGATCAGTACCAATGGACTTCCTCCATTGATAGAATTGAATCCCCTCACGTTAATATCCGGTGTGGCTCCAGGATCACCATTATTGATTTGAATATTGAGCCCAGGCATCAGCCCCTGCAGGGTTCCGACAATATTTGCATCCGGACGAAGTGCAATATCTTCTGCATTGATCTGGGCCACGGCTCCCGTCAGGTTTGCCTTCTTTTGCACACCATATCCGACGACAACAACCTCATCCAGGTCACTTGTTACATCTACCATCCGTACCTCCATTGTTTTTCCCACGGTGTACGAGACTAATTGTTCTTCATAGCCCAATGCTGTAATCAACAATTGTCCTTCGGCCTGCACTACAGGAATTGCAAATGATCCATCCGCCTCCGTCGCTACAGCGATATTGCTTTGCTGCAGACGCACCGAAGCCCCCGCTAGTGGTGCTCCGACATTATTAAAGACCTTACCTTTCACCTGCTGTTGCGCTATACCATCAACAATATCCAGTTCGGATGCCTTCTTGATCAGTACCGTCTTATTCTGTACCACATAGAATAGGCCGCGAGGTGTAAGACAGGCATCCAGCACCTTTTTGAGATCCATATTTTTGACATGCAGATCTATTTTCTCCACCTGTTTAAGCTGGCTGGCATTATAGAAAAAATCAAGGTTAGTCTGCTCTTGGATCTGTGTCAGTACATCGGCGAGCTCCGCCCGCTTTACCGACAGACTTACTTTTTGCGCATAGGTACTTCCATTTGCCTGCATGAAAAGTCCCAGTAGCAAAAATGAATATAACTTCATCATGAGTAAACATGTTAGCAATCGGCGGTGAGCTCCTCCGATTGCGGTAATATTTTTATACATTTGATAGGTATTTGGTAAAATATTATTAATTCAAAACTGATGCTATTTTCAGGTACTATCGAAGAGGGGATGTTGTCGCATCTCCTCTTCTCCTGTTCCGATATCCGTCTTTATTTCATCACGACTACCCTCCCTTCTTGAATATCAAAACGTAAATCAGATACTTGTTCTATATTCGCCAAGACCTCGCTCAGCTTTTTTGAGCGCTTGAAGCTCCCTGTAAACAAATCGGTCGACCCTGCCTTAAATTCTACTCCTGCAATCGGATACCATTTCGCCAGATCGCTCATAATATTCTTTATAGATTCTTCTTTAAAGCGAAAATAGCCATCCTTCCAAGCCAGCACCTGCCCCATATCCACCTTATCTTTCACTTCTATACCAGCAGCAGAGTTCACCTGCGCCTGTTGCCCGGGCTTGATACGCAATCGCGCTTTAGCGGCATCGACCTGTACCGATCCGGACAATAATGTCGTCGCCACATTCCGATCCGCTTTATAAGCCGACATATTGAACTGGGTTCCCAACACCGTGATCACTGTATTCTTGGCATGAACCACAAATGGTACCGTCTTATCATGAGCCACTTCAAAGAAAGCCTCTCCGGACAATGTTACCTCCCGTTGTTGCTTACCAAACGAACCTGAAATTTCTACCTGTGAGTCTGAATTGAGATTTACAATAGAGGCATCGGGCAACATCAGACGAAGCACTACTCCCTTAGGAGCTGCAAAACGATGTCTTTCATCGGCCTGAAAGAAATCAGCTTCCCTATTTTGTTGCATCACAATAGTTCCATCATCACTACGCAATAATGCTAACCCTTTATAATGGAGGGTATCTTTTCCTACATCCGCCAAAGATAATTGCTTGCCATCTGCCAGTGTAATCAGCGCATCATCTTTAGGCAGTTCAAGATCTATCCCCCCCTCTACAGGTGATAGCACAGCTAAGCGCTCCTCCCCAGTCTCCTGTTTCCACAATCCATAGCCGACCACACCGACCAACAGAGCCACTGCCGCAATTTTTCCCAAGTATTTCCATCTTCTATAGAGCGGGACCACCACCGTCGGTTCGTCTTCCTCAATACGGGTCATAATATCCTGAAAGACTTTATCCTCCTGAAATGCCCTGTTCTCCTCTAATTCGACCGACTGATCCACCAACCCTGAGAATTCCTTTTCTTCCATTCCCTCCATCAATGTATCAAACTCAACTGCCTCCGGTTCAGTCAGCGTGCCGTTCAGGTACTTATTAAAAAGAAGTCGTAATCTATTATTATCCAATTTTTTTAGCCTTAATTATACCTAGTACACCTAAGTCGAGGCATACGACTAGTTGAGTTATTAAAAAGATTAAGATGTAGAAACTAGAAGGGAGAGGGGAGTATTAATGCACCAGATATTCCACAAGCGCTGCCATAGGTAGGCTACAAGTGATCAAGTAGTTGTAATCTGCTTGCGGCAGTGTCTTTCTTAGATTTTTTAGAGCCTGGGTAATGTGATTTTTGACCGTATTAGGCGAAATACCCATTTCAACAGCAATCTGTTGATGGCTATAGCCTTCCAGACGGCTCAAGCGCAAAGCCCTTTTCTGCTGATCAGGTAGATTTTCTATAGAATGCTCTAGGTGGCTTTCTAATTCCCGTATATCCAGACGCTGCTCCACGTCATTGACCAATTCGTGTTCTATCTGTACGAGATACTTCCTTGCTACTCGTGCATGGCGCAGTTGATTAAAACACAGGCGCTTGGCCATAACGTAGATTAAGGGCCATATTTCTTGATCTTCCCGTAGATCCAGACGATTAGCCCACACTCTGACAAAACAATCCTGTACCAGTTCTTCCGCTGCAGCAGTATCCTGGAGCAACTTGAAGCCCAGATCAAACAGCGATGGTGCATAGGTATCATACAACGACCGAAAGGCAAGCCTATCGCCTTGCTTTATCCGTAGCAGTATACCTTTAAGATTTGTTGTCATGAGCTTCAGCGATTGTCGCGGCTAATTTAGATTCTCGATAAAGGTATAGACATTTATCTTAAAATCCAATCTGCTCAAAGATACGACCTCTATGTTATCCCAATGTTAATTTAACCTAGCTATCTCACATCTTCTCGCGCAGCCACTTCGATTCTATGCCCGCACATTGTGCTATTCCATCCTGAAGACTTTTCCATATCGTCTTAAAATGCGAATATTCAGGTACCCGTATATGATTTACCTTGCCGATATGATACACCTCATTGGCATCGGGATTACTATCGTTGATCATAAATTTATTGACAAAGAAAGATACAATCCCCTTTTTCTTCCTTTCCCCCTCCGCCAGACCACCGAATATATTAACCTTAAAATCATCATAATCAAAACGGAAATCTCCCCAATTGCCCGAATCATTAGCCTTCATATCAAAGCGGATACCTTTAATATTCCCGGAGGCAATCTCTAAGTTGAGTAAGGGCATCAGTATCAAATTAAATGCAGAAGCATCCATGTGCCCCAAGCTTCCTTTGTAGGTATGCGCTCCATTCTTACTCCGCATATCAAAGCCAAAGAGAGCGTGCAACGGCCCCTTTCCCATCAACATCGCTTTTAGGTCTGCCCTCATATACTTGTCTTTAAGCAGTTGGGTACTATCATTGGTCATATTGGTTATTATGCCCTGTACATTCACAAAGGATATTATCCCCTCATCTGTCTCCTTCTCATTAATCTGTCGGTATTGCACCAAGGATTTATCTATATGAATCGTATCCACGCGGATCAGTTGCTTCAGTTTCATAATTTGCTGGTGCGGAGCTTCACCGATTTTATTTACATTGTCCTTTTGGTAGCGCCGATCCTTTCTGAACACCGCGGCTCCCCTGGTCAAAAACACCTGTTTAGCGTGTGCTTTACCTTCCCTAGACAAGACTCCCAAATCCCAGTCTTTAACCCGGAGCGTATCCCATTCCAGCACGATCAATGCTTTGTTCTGTTTATCATTTTGAAAATACTGTTCCTTCGGGATTTTTGGTTCTAAGCGTATTTTATGCAACAAGGCCGATCTGCTTTTACTGTCAAGCTTTAAATTATCAAATGCCAGTCTGTATGGGCTCTCCGGAATTGAATAATCAAATCCTGGTATTGTTAATTGGACCCGTTCACTGTAAAATACCCTATTGCTGTCTGCAAAACTATTTGGATCCACGAAGAAGTCGGCTACCTGTATAGCTGCATTTTTCAATCTTAGCGGGGCCTTTCCCGATGCATCGCTATAATCCGCATTCAAACTCGTAAGCACTACTTGATCTATCCGTAGTTCCTTAAACGAATCTTTGATCCGTGCGTACAGATCGGTAGCACTGGTATCCTTTTTTTCGTAGGGCAATGTCTCCCTTACTATTTTAACATTTAGAGTATCGATTTTAATCTCGCCCACACTGATTTTCTTGGCCACTAGGATCTTCCATAGATTCAAATGTTCTATTTTCAGGCTGTTTGAAATAAGGTCAATACGGGTTGCGGGCGCTCCTTTCTGAACTTTCAGTGCGGCATAGACTGCCGTATCCGATTTTAACTGGAGCCCTTTTACTTGTGCAGAGCCTGTCAACAGGTTAATTTGCAAATCTTCCATTTCGACGTGGTACAACCCCTGAGAGGTACTGTATACTTTTTCGCTGATCTTGTCGCGGAGGATATCTTTATAATGACGGGATATGTACCAACTGAGCAGAAGACCGATCAGCAGTAGACCGGCAAAAATTCCGATCAACCATTTGCTCCATCGGGATAAAAAGAAATGTTTTCTCTTTTGGGATTCCATTATTTGATGAACATATAAAGCTCCATTTGGTTCAACAGCGGTTTTGACCCTATAAAAAAACAGGCGTCAGTATAAAACTGGCGCCTGCTTGTCCCGAGATAATCAGGACGTTACTCATATTAATCTTAGTTTATTATTTCTTTCTACCTTCAAAAGAATAAGTTACTTCACCTTCTTGTGTTTTTTGTGTATACATTACTATATTTTTATCAGCTATACTATACAAAAAGGTTCCATTCGGTTCCACAAGTGTATTTACCGATACATCATGGTTACGTTCTACTTTCATAGTTTTTACAGTTACTACAGAATACTCTTCGCCAGCCTTTGCGGTCATTTTAAGATGAGAATCATCGACTTTAGTTACAATGATTTCCGCATTATAGTATTCTTTTCCTCCAGGAGATATTTTAAGCGTTCCCACGTAAGTACCTACTGCTTCATCAATACCGCTAGCAGGGGCCTTATCATCGTCTTTACTACAGCTTGCAAACACTAAACTAGCACAAGCAAAAAACATTACAGCAAGGAAGCTGTTTCTTTTCATAAATTTTTTCATCGTTGTATATTTTTAATGTGGGTACCTACACAACTATTACGCCATTTTGTCCCAAGCTCCTGTAGGCTTCGTAAGAACAACGACCAAAAAGACACCTATAAATCTATATATCAGCGATTTTATAAAAAATAAAAAAAATAATGTAAAGAAGCTTCATTAGCATAAATTCATCCACACCATAATCCTTATCCGGTCACTGAATTCGAACTACCCAATGAGACAACAAAGTCCTGAACCTCGACGTTAGTAGACGAATAGGTTAAGATAGATCAACTCCCTTTTCTTCGCCCTTCGCCTCTAACTTAGGGGATTGTAAACATAAGAAAAAAAATAAAAAACCAGTATATTTGTATTCTGAGGGCATTGATTTGAACACAAAGCGGACATATGATGAGACTGCACTTTTAGCCAAGCTAAATGTAGACGAAAGCGCTTTTCAGAAGATATACAACCGGTACTGGGAGAGACTTCTTAGTATTGCCTATCATAAGTGTAATGACCTTTCGATGGCCGAAGACTGTGTACAAGATGTTTTTATGAGCTTGTTGAACCATAAAACTCCAGACCGCATAGAGAATCTGGAAGCCTACCTTGCCAAGGCCGTGAAGTTTTCTATACTACGTGCTATTTACAAACACAAACGAATACAATATATCGATGAATACACAGATAGCAGTCTTCCCCAGGCTATTTCTTTAGAAGAAGCACTTGAAGAAAAAATGCTTCAGGAATATCTCTTCAATCACGTTGAGCAACTACCCGACCGCTGTAGAATCATCTTTAAATCATCCCGGCAAGAGCATATGTCTAATGATGAAATTGCAGAAAAAATGAATATTTCAAAACGAACCGTAGAAAACCAACTTTCCATTGCTATGAAAACCCTACGGAAGTATCTTCTTCGTACGATCACTATTTTTTTCTGACAGTGTATGTATTCAATGGACATCAAGAACTTTCATGTCTGTTGGTGAGCCGAAGGAATCATGAAAGTTTTTTTCACTAACCCCGTGCGTTAGATGCGGCTTCCTGTACTATACCTAATATACAGGACTATCCACATGAAGCTAACCGACAGAATACACCGATCTATCCAACGTATCTTCGAGCGTAAAGCGCTCCCAGAAGACAAACATACTATCGATAAGTGGTATAACAATTTTGAACCAGACACCCTCTATCTCGACGAAAAGCGCGAAATCATCAAAAAACGTATGCTTGACCGTATACAACAGCCACGCATAAGCCCTAAACGTTATTTTTTACGCTATAGCGTAGCCGCCGCCGCTTTATTGATTTTTTCATGCCTCAGTTATCTCTATTTTTATCGAAGCAACACACTAGAAATCTCTGTCACCGGTCCTCAATTAACAGAAATTAATCTTGAGCATCCCAACCTGGTAACCTCATCAGATAAGAAGAACATCCTTATCGTGGATCAAAAAGTCCAATCGATTACAACTCCCCGTGCTCAATTATACCGCATCTCATTGGAAGACGGTACTCGAGTATGGCTCAATGCAGGGTCTCGATTAGAGAAGATCAACTTCGATGGACAACAACGACAAGTAAAACTGACCGGTGAGGCCTATTTTGAAGTAGCCAAAGATGCCAAACGTCCTTTTAGCATTCAAACTCCCCAACAGACAGTTACTGTACTAGGGACTAAATTCAATCTCAAGTCCTATACGGGGCAAAAGGAAGTTCTCTCCTTAGTAGAAGGCAGTGTACACACCATAGACAAGCATGCGCAAAGCATCGTCCTGACTGCAGGTGAATCAATCGAAATTCAAAACGGCCAGCTTAATAAACAGGATCTTCGGGAGAACAACCTCGCTTGGAAAGATCAGATATTCGCCTTCGAAGAGGAAAACCTCAGTGAAATATTGGATAAAGTATCAAAATGGTACAATGTACCCGTCGACGCTATACCCGATTCGGGCCGTCGGTATAGTGGTAAGATCCACACCCAAGCCAAACTGCAAGAAGTACTCGACATGCTAAGTCTCGTCTCTCAAAAGAAAATTATACTCGACAAAAACCGAATCGCACTAAAATAAAACACCGTTTATTAATTATTATAATGAAGTCAAGAATGAACAACCGAACCGTTTATCTATTCTCTTCGTTTTTCTTACTGATCTGCTGCTGGCAACCTCTCTCCGCCCATGCAGTTTACCAAAAGAAAATCGATGTCAAGGCAGAAAACAAGCCTTTAAAAACCATCCTTAACCTGTTGGAAGAACAATCCAACTATTTTTTCCTATATGACAATACCTTATTGGAAAAACATCAGAACATCAACATCAATTTTGCAAATCTTTCCTTAAAAGATGCGCTGGATCTACTGTCCGAAAGAATCAATGTTGACTACAAAATAGTAGATAATACCGTTACGCTATTTCCCAAAAAGGCAAAAGCACAACAGGAAAAACTCATTACAGGTACTATTAAATTAAAGGACACAGACAACGATGTTCCCTATACCACTAACGGGGTATCCATACAGGTCAAAGGCACTAACAAAGGTACCACTACCAACTTCAAGGGCGAATTCTCCTTGCAGGTACCTGTATCGAGCACCCTTGTTATTTCATATATTGGCTACGACAAACAGGAATTCAGCGTTACCCCGAGTACCGTCTCTGTGCAATCAACATTAAAACAGTCCGAGGGTTCTATCAGCGAAGTCATTGTAACCGCTTATGGCACCAAAGAGACCCGGGAGAATCAAATTGGATCAGCCTATACAATCACAGCCAAAGACATCGAGAAGCGTCCCTCTTTGCGTATCGATGCTTTGCTACAGGGGGTTGTTCCAGGCGTTCAGTTTAGCTCACAAGATCAGACAAACTCGTCACCACGTCCCCGCTTTAGCACGCGCGTTCGTGGCGAATCCTCATCGCCAGGAGGCACGATGTCCAATGAGCCCCTGTGGGTTATCGATGGTGTACCTCTAAACACCGGAGGCACTACAAACAGTATTGCTGGAGTTGAGACCTCCATAAGCCCTTTAACATACATAAATCCAGATGATATTGAATCTATCACGGTACTTAAAGATGCTAGTGCTACCGTTCTATACGGTTCCAGTGCTTCCAATGGTGTCGTAATTATCCGGACTAAAAAAGGTCAAGGCGTACCAACGGTCCGTTATACCTTCCGTAAAACTTTAGATCGTATTGCTTCACACAATACATTCAATGTGTTAAATCCAAAACAGTATAGAGAAGTGGTCAATGAGATGGGCTTAAGCTCTAAGATTGCCGTTTATGAAGATGGAGCCACAAATTGGCTCGAAGCGTTTTATGATACCGGCCGTATCAATCAACACGGAATATCAGTATCTGGATCCAACGAAAACACAAACTATTATATTTCAGGGAGTGTTTATGACCAAAAACTTACTGCTACAGCCAATACTACGAAACGTTATTCTTTGCGTTCACAAATTAACACAGATATAAGCAGTCGTCTATCACTCAACTTTGTTTTCGGAGGTTCATACAACAAAAACGACATGTTTAACATCAAAAACGCTTATTATAGCAACCTTCCTATCATTTCTCTTTATGATCGTGATGGAAACTATGCCATTCGCGATTATGCAGGAATTGCCCTATCGCCATCCCTAGCAGAAAGCGTACAAAATGAAAACCGTCAAAATACTTTTCAATCCTTTGGCCAGATACAGGGAACTTTCCGTATTATAGACGGACTGGAATTTACTACCCGTAACGGGATAGACATTTCTTCCCTTCAAGAACTACGCTATAGTTCAATGCACAATCTTACTGGGATGACGAATAAAGGCTATCTTTATAAAAATCAAGT
>JAITLW010000150.1 GCA_031277715.1 Sphingobacterium sp.
ATATTGTTTTACTTCTTTTGGCAGTAGTGAATGCCGCAATCGGCGTTTTCTATTACCTACGTGTGGTGGTGCATATGTACTTCAAAACAGCAGAAGATGAAGGCGGGGCTATTGTGCTCCCACTAAGCTTCAAGGTTGTATTGGGTACAACAGTAGCGCTTACCCTGTTGATCGGTCTTTATCCTGATTGTATTATTGGACTGTTATAGTTGTTTTATAAATTTATGATAAAAGCCCTTTTTTAAAGGGCTTTTTGTTTTTCTAGAGAAAGGGTGTAGCATAGGACGTATTTTTTCGTGCTATGTGCTTTGAACATTGGACACAAGTTGTATCTTTATGAAGGACCATAGATGTTTATGAGAAGAGCGGTAATGCTAATTAGCAGACATGTTGCGCTTTATATTGTAATGCTGCTGTCGATTGTACCGGCTCTGGCACAAACCTCATTACGGGGAGAGGTGCGTGATGCGGGTAATAAACGTGCGATTGCCGGAGCTAGTATACAGTGTGTACAGCATACCGAAGGTACCTCGACGAATACAAACGGAAGCTTTTACATTAAGCTGGATACTACGGTAAAGGAACTTGTATTCTCTGCTGTGGGATATCAAAGTAAGAGCTACATCGTGACTCCGAAAGATAGTACACTGCTTGTATACTTAGAGAAGCAAGACCAATTAATAGAGGCCGTTGATATTGTCAAAAAGGGACGCTATAAAAATAATAACCCAGCGACGGAGCTTATTGACCTCGTCATACAGAATAAGCGTAAAAATCGACTTGCCCAAAAGGATAGCCTGTATTTTCAACAGTACGATAAGATTAAATTCGGAATGGTCGACCCTAAGCCAGGATTTAAGACGAAACTAGGGGATATGAGTTTTTTCTTTAAGGACGTGGATACCACCTCCTTGCAGGGGCACGAATTGTTAACACTCTATCTACAGGAGGATATCTCAGACAACTATATTAGGCAGCAACCGGCGCGGAACAAGAGAATCATCCGTAATCAGAGCAAAACAGAGTTTGATCCCCGGTATGTAAATAATCCGAATATTAGCTCTTATCTAAACTATCTTTTTCAACCGGTGGATATATATGATGAGAGTGTATTCTTTCTCAATAAATTGTTTCTGAGCCCTATAGCGGACAACGCAAAGCTTTATTATAAGTATTTTCTAGTAGACAGTTTAAGGACCGGCAAGGACATCTTTGTTCGGTTGCGGTTTGAGCCTCGCAATAGCAGTGACTTGCTGTTTCATGGGCAGTTACTCGTATCTTTAGATGGACGTTATGCGGTAAAAAACGCCGAATTGAAGGTCGACAAAAGAACAAATATCTCCTGGGTAAATGATTTTAAAATGTCCCTTTCTTATTTTAAGAATTCGGAAGGAGTTATGCTACAGGATAGTTCTAATATTTTTGTCGTTTTTGGCCGTGGTAAAGTGGATGCCCTTTTTGGCGAACGCCGCAGTGTGCAGTATCGATATGATACCCACCATGCAATTGCCGATGACGTTTTCTCGGGAGCACCTGTAGAGGTTCGCCTCTCTGCCGAAGAGCGGCTTGGTGATGTGCGGCCTGTACCGTTGAGTGCCTATGAACAGCGGATATATACCAATGTAGATAGCCTTAACGACTTAAAGTCTTTCAAATCATTATTAGCTGTGGGCTACCTTGTGGCTCAGGGTTATTTCCCTGTGGGTAAGCTTGAGTTTGGGCCACTGGAGTATCTGTATCACATGAATGAAATGGAAGGACAGCGCCTCCGGTTCGGAGGGAGAACCACATCTGCCTTGTCCGAAAAAGTATATATGGAGGGGTATCTCGCTTATGGTTTTAGGGATGAGCGGTTTAAGTATTATTTGAAAACAGCTGTCGCATTGAATGGAAAATCTGTTGCTACATTTCCTGCCCATTACATGGAGGCATCCGTACAGCGCGATATATTCGAACCAGGAAAGGCCATTGGGTACCTAAAAGGGGATAGCTTCTTTCGAAGTTTTATTTCCAACAAACCCACCAAATGGTTAGATACGGAGGCGTATCGGTTAGGGCATGTCTACGAGTTTGGCAATCACCTCAGTGTATCCAGTAGCATCACCCATCAGCGTCGTAATGCGATAGGAGATCTTCGCTTTGCGTTAACAGCAGACAGTACACAGTCATTGTCCAGTATCAATACCAATGATGTAGAGGTCACATTACGCTGGGCGCCTTTTGAAAAATTCTACTACCGTAATTTACAACGGCGTACGATTATAGAAAGTTATCCTGTGTTTAGCTTACAATATAATAAAGGAATAAGCGGGATATTGGATGCCCAATATAATTATGATGCTTTGCGTTTTTCAGTGTCTAAGCGTTTCTTTATGAATCAGCTTGGTTTTGGTGATGTGAAGGCTACCGCGGGCCGTATATGGGGTACTTTACCTTATCCGTTATTGGAGATGCCGAATATACAGGAAACAAAAGATAGGCATACGATCTCTTACGATATGACCAATTCGATGGAATTTGTGGCCGATAAGTTTGTGAAGCTCTCTTATGATCATGAGCTGAACGGTTTTATTTTGAATAAACTTCCTTTGATTAAAAAACTGCGTTTTCGTGAGATATTCGGCGTGCGCATGTTTTATGGTAGGCTAAGTGCTAATAATGACCCTATGCGTAGCGATAAAGTCGTGTATTTTGACAAACATAAA
Organism: Sphingobacterium sp.; assembly: GCA_031277715.1. Classification (GTDB taxonomy): domain Bacteria; phylum Bacteroidota; class Bacteroidia; order Sphingobacteriales; family Sphingobacteriaceae; genus Sphingobacterium. The sequence goes on from JAITLW010000150.1 coordinate 2,706, forward strand.
GAGGGATATACTATTACGCATGCGCTACAAAAAAGCCCTTATTGGGAAGGCTATGTAGGGTTGGATAATATTTTAAGTATATTTCGGGTGCAATATTATTATCGATTTAACTATCGGTATCACCCCAACATAAGTAACGAACGATTTAAACTATCCTTAAACTTTGATTTTTAATATTATGGAAGCGTATAGTACAATTTTAGTAGATCGGGAAGCAAGTACAGCAATTTTAAAAATAAACAGAGAGTCCAAATTGAATGCGTTAAATGCAACGACTCTTTCGGAGTTAAGTCACGCGTTGGATATCTTGGCAAACAATCCTTCCGTACGTGGGATCATCATCACAGGAACCGGGAACAAGGCCTTTATTGCGGGAGCGGATATTCAGGAATTTGTTGGGATGAACGGGGAGGCGGCCGCGCAACTGGCCGCGAAGGGACAACGCGATGTGATGGATAAAATAGAGAATTATCCGAAGCCAATCATAGCTGCGATAAATGGTTTTGCGCTGGGAGGAGGGCTTGAATTGGCGCTGTCCGCTCATATGCGGATTGCCTGTGCGACCGCTAAGCTAGGTCTTCCGGAGGTCTCTTTGGGGCTAATTCCTGGCTATGGAGGGACGCAACGTCTGCCACAGCTTGTAGGCAAAGGTAAGGCTTTTGAAATGATCATGACAGGTGATATGATTGGTGCGGACGAAGCGTTGAGCTACGGCTTAGTCAATCATGTGGTCGATGGGGCAGGGCTTCTGCGTAAGTGTATAGACCTGTTAGAACGCATTTATTTGCGGTCACCGAAGGCGATTTCCAAAGTAATAAGTGCTGTAAATGCTAGCTTCGTAGATTCGAAAGCTGGTTTTCAACAGGAGATATCACTTTTTGGAGCTTCTTTCGATACGGATGAAGCAAAGGAAGGGATTGAAGCATTTTTAGAAAAAAGAAAGCCTAATTTTTAACGTGAACACCCATTTATTGGAGGTTTAAATGATGATTTATGGTTGGTAAAGACGTTTTTTCGCAGAAGGAGAGGAATATTATTATTTTAATAATCATACTCGTATTGGGTGCGATTATTCTGTATGCGATGAAGGGTATTTTTGGAGCGATACTGGGTACGATGGTGATGTATACACTGTTCCGTAATCTCAATATCTTTTTGATTGAACGATGGAAGTGGCCCAAAGCGCTGTCTTCCGTAGTGGTTATCATTATTTCCATCTTTATCATTGTGTTACCATTCGTCGGAATCGGGACTATGCTGGTCAACAAGGCATTAGAGTTGCAACGAAATCCTGCATGGATCAATGATATCATCAATGCCATCAATACATTTGCGGGAGATAAATTTGGTAAGCCTGATTTTCTCAAAGAACAGATCCAGGCGAGTGCCGCTTATTTTGGTGGTATGCTAACCGTCATTATTGGAGGTGCCGCAAATGCATTCTTGGAGATTTCGGTAATGTATTTCTTGCTCTATTTTCTGTTTGTAAATTACAAAGGATTTGAGAGTAGTCTGATACACTACCTGCCATTCGATGATGCGAATGCGACTGTGTTTGGCGAAGAATTGAAGAATATTACCTATTCGAATATTATCGGACAAACTTTTATTGCCATTGTACAGGGGATTTGTCTGGCTATTGGCTTTTGTATTTTTGGAGTTAAGGACGGATTGTTTTGGGGTGTTATCTGTGCTATCTTGTCCTTTATTCCTTTGTTAGGTCCTCCGCTGATCTTTGTTCCCGCCGCCGCAATTCTCTTATCTCAGGGTGCAACATGGCAAGGGGTAGGAATGTTGATCTGGGGTTTTGGCCTGGTTATCAATATCGATAATGTGTTGCGCTTGATTATTGCTAAGAAAGTCGGAGATATTCATCCGATCATTACCATAGTCGGAGTTATTATCGGTATCCCCTTATTCGGAATCATGGGTTTAGTGTACGGACCATTGTTGCTTGCCTATTTTCTGATTGCCGTAAAGATCTATAAGACGAATAAGCGGCTGTCACTTCAAAAAAAGCTGTTAGAAGGCAAGCTTGAATAAACCTACCCTACGGCATAGCCTAGCATGTAGTCCTGAAATTGCTCGTAGTATACCTGAAAGGATAGGTCCTTTCCATCTTTCTGTAGGTCGAGAGTCATCACGCCTTGAGGCTTGTAATTGAACGGGCGTATCGTCATGTCATGCAGAAAAGACACTCCTTTATTGCCCTGCAATTTGTAAACCGCTTCTTTGGCGCACCAGCACGCATATAATTGTAGGATTTCGTGTTCAGTATTAATAAAAGCGAGTTCCTCTGGTTTCAAAAACTTTTCTTTGATGCGGCGTACTTTGTCTTTAACAATTTCGAGATCCATACCACATTCTCCCTTTGTGCTCAACATAACTCCAGCATAGTCGAATGAGTGTGTGAGCGAAATTTTGTAGGGATAGTCCGGAAGATAGGGCTTACCGTTGCTATCCGATGGACAATGTATATATTCTTCTGTCTGTAGGAGGTAGCGTAATAACACACGCGTTGCTAGCCAGTGTAATGTTCGCTTACCTTTGCTGAGGTTTCGTAGACGGTCTTGCTCCGCATCATCCAGTTGCAATTTACTCAATAGCTCTTCTGCTGATTCTTCAATCTTCCAGATAGCAAATTTTGTGGTGCTGTCTAATTCTCGGAGGTATACTAAGGCCATAACTCAAAAGTAAAAAGTAAAATCCAAAAATGGAAAAAAAGATATACCTGTTAAGGTACTGAACCTGAACACAAACCTGCTGGATACCGTATTTGCTTAGGGATTGGGCTAACTTTGCAAAAAACTTGCTAGATGTCAGGCAATACCGTATTTTTGACGTCCGGCTGGTAGCGCCAGCGGTTTGACAATTCTATATGATATTATCGGATACAAGAATATTAGAGGAAATCGAAAGCGGATCGATTGTTATTGAACCGTTCGATCGTAAATGTTTAGGAACAAATTCTTACGACGTACACTTGGGCAAGTATTTGGCTACGTACAAAGATGCGTTGCTGGATGCGAAAAAACACAACGAAATTGTTCATTTCGAAATTCCAGAGGAAGGGTATGTTCTGGAACCAGGAACTTTATATCTCGGGGTTACCCTGGAGTATACAGAAACTCATGGGCATGTTCCTTTTTTGGAAGGAAAATCCAGCACTGGACGTTTAGGTATTGATATACATGCCACAGCGGGTAAAGGAGATGTCGGGTTTTGTAATACCTGGACATTGGAGATTTCTGTTGCGCAACCTGTGAGAGTGTATGCGGGTATGCCTATTGGACAACTGATCTATTTTGTCGTAGAGGGTGATATTGAGACATTCTACAACAGTAAAGGCAATGCAAAATATAATAACAAGACGATTCGTCCTGTCGAAAGTATGATGTGGAAGAATGCTTTTTAGCATTCTTCCCTATCCTCCAAACTCCATTAAGTAAGCTTTTAGGAATTCATCTAGGTCTCCGTCCAACACCGCCTGTGTATTGGAAGTTTCCATATTTGTTCGTAAATCTTTAATTAGTTTATAGGGATGCAGGACGTAGTTACGGATTTGCGAGCCCCATTCTATCTTTTTCTTAGATCCTTCTATCGCAGCGGTAGCCTCTTGACGCTTGCGCATTTCGATTTCATAGAGCTGAGATTTTAACAAACGGAATGCATTTTCTTTATTCTGTAGCTGCGATCTAGACTCCTGGTTTTTGATAATAATACCCGTTGGTTTGTGATGTAAGCGAACCGCTGTTTCTACTTTATTCACGTTTTGCCCTCCAGCACCACCAGCTCGGAACGTATCCCATTCTATCTCGGAATCTTTTATGTCGATTTCAATATTATCGTCTACAAGAGGATACACATACACCGAAGCAAAGGAAGTGTGGCGTTTTGCATTGGAGTCGAAAGGTGAGATACGGACCAAGCGGTGTACACCATTTTCCCCTTTTAGGTAGCCATAACCAAAATTACCTGAAAACTGTAAGGTGACGGTTTTTATTCCCGCGACTTCACCTTCTTGATAATCTTGTTCGGATACTTTGTAGCCGTGCTTCTCACCCCACATGATATACATTCGCATGAGCATGGCAGCCCAGTCACAGGATTCTGTTCCTCCCGCTCCGGCTGTTATCTGTAGAATTGCATCCAGTTGGTCTTCCTCAGCGCTGAGCATATTTTTGAACTCAAGCTCTTCGACATTGGTCTGTGCGATCTGATATTGTTCTTCGACATCTTGTTCACTGGCATCACCTGCCTGAAAAAACTCAAACATAATGCCTAGGTCTTCGACAGAAGCCGCAACCTGGTCAAAATGGTCGGTCCATACTTTTAGATTTTTAATGCCGTGAAGCACTTTCTCCGCGTCTTTCGGTCTATCCCAAAATGTGGGCTGTAATGTGATTTCGGTATCGTTTGCTATCTCTGCTTTTTTTGCATCGATGTCAAAGATGCCTCCTTAGGGAAGTTACTCTATCCCTCAAGTCCTGAATTTGTTCTCTGGTCATGGTTTCAAAGGTAAGGATTAATTGTTAATGGTTGAGGATTAATGCGGTGCTGCTAATTAAAAAAAACGATTCTGTATTCGAGAATTTGAGCCATTTTATCTAAGTTTGGAAGTAACAAAAAAAACAGACTTATGTTGCCACATATCAACTTTACCCAGACACAAGCGTACAAATACCTGGCGGATCATTATATCTCTATTAATGCTCATACGCTAAAAGACCTTTTTGCTGCAGACCCTTCGCGATTTGAGAAGTTTTCTGTCCGTTTAGAGGACATTCTTTTAGACTATTCAAAGAATAGGATCGATGAGCAGACGATAGCTCTGTTAATGCAGTTGGCTAGGGAATGTAAGTTGGACGATGCTATAAAAGCCATGTTTGGGGGAGAAAAGATAAATGTGACTGAAGGCCGTGAAGTGCTGCATACCGCATTAAGAAATCAATCCGGAGCGCCTGTTTTGGTCGACGGTGAAGATGTGATGCCGAAGGTGAAGGCAGTTTTGGCACATATGAAAGATTTTACCAATCGGATTCTTTCTGGCGAATGGAAAGGTTATACCGGACGGGAGATTACAGACGTGGTCAATATTGGTATCGGAGGCTCGGATTTAGGTCCAGTTATGGTAACTGAAGCACTGAAGGCTTATAAAACAAGACTTAATCTGCATTTTGTGTCTAATGTCGATGGAACACATATCGCCGAAACCTTAAAAGGCTTAGACCCAGAAACAACATTGTTTCTTATTGCCTCCAAGACTTTCACCACACAGGAGACGATGGCAAATGCAACATCAGCTAAAGACTGGTTCTTGCAATCAGGAGCGTTACAGGCTGATGTGGCAAAACATTTTGCTGCGTTGAGTACCAATGGAGAAGGGGTGGCCGCTTTTGGTATCGATACCGCCAATATGTTTGAGTTTTGGGATTGGGTTGGAGGACGTTATTCGTTGTGGTCTGCAATCGGACTGTCGATTGCTTTAGGCATAGGTTATGATAATTTTGAACAACTGTTGGAAGGTGCATATGTTGCCGACGAGCACTTTAAAAATACAGAGTTTGAACAGAATATTCCTGTGGTATTAGGACTGCTGGGGGTATGGTACAATAATTTCTTTGATGCCGAGAGCCACGCTATACTTCCATATGATCAATACTTGCACCGTTTTGCGGCTTATTTTCAGCAAGGCGATATGGAGAGTAATGGTAAGTATGTCGACCGTAATGGTGACCGTGTCGAATATCAAACGGGACCTATTATTTGGGGAGAGCCAGGGACAAATGGGCAGCACGCTTTTTATCAATTGATTCATCAGGGTACGAAGCTGATACCTTGTGATTTTATCGCTCCGGCAACATCACATAATCCGATCGGTAACCACCATCAGTTGTTATTGTCTAACTTTTTTGCACAGACAGAGGCATT
>JAITLW010000285.1 GCA_031277715.1 Sphingobacterium sp.
TTTTTGAATGGATAAGAGCTGATATTGTTTACTTTAACGAACTTCCTGGTTGGACGACTTTTCGGCAAGACATAATTACGAACATTGACTTTAAAGCGCTGTATCATCATTACATCTCACTCGCGAAAGGACATAGCAACTTGATGGAGACTGGGAGGAAGTTTACTTATAAGACAGCATTTTATTGTATTCGTGGGCTGTTGTCAGCAGACCTTGCAACAAGAAAAATTATTCCCGAACTTTTAATTGATGATCTATTCAATCAATTTGACACCGAAAATGAAGTCCTTAAAATAGCGAAAGATAGCCTGGAAAGGAAAAAACAGAAGGCAGAAAAAGAAGAAGTTTTGGATAGTGAACAACCAAAAATATTGTCAGCAATTAACGAGTTTGCAATGCAACTGGAAAGCAAAGTGCCGGAAAGCGATAACAACAGACAAAAGCTTGAAGATGTTTTGACAGAATATAGTATTAACTTAAAGACAGAAATATACGGACAGTAAAAAATGGATATCTCAAAAGTTTTTATCGTTGTTTTGATAACGCTTTCTTCAATAAGAGCAAATGCACAATCTGAAGTTAAAAGCAGAGGATTGCTCCAGCAGGAATTCATTTTTTCTATTGAAGACAATGGTTATGCGCAAGTGCGGGAGTTCGTAAAGATGGAGTTTCAATGGAATAAAGACGATCTTAATGAATTTTTAAGCAACTATTCCGTGGACCTATAGTATGAAGATGAAGACCTATAAACTTGAAAAAACAATATGGACGGAACAGGATTATGAGCAGATGGGCTGGCATGATGCGAGTATCTATGGTTTTATATTTCAAAATGACAATGTAGATAGCACTACTACGGACCTGATTTTTGATATTGACTATATATTCAAATGGGTACAACCTGTGCCACCAAATGTCAACTTTTCCTTTTGGGTAGTACCATGTACATTGAAGTTTGAAAACACCTTTGCTCTTACTATAGATATCGACAGACGTGGAGGGTTGACGGATATGTTGGAGGTAGCAGATTTACATCTACTGGGCAAGACGGAGGAGAAAGAAAACAAATGGATCTATGAGTGGGAAATAGAATTACAGGATGGTAGAATAGCTTTTAAGTCTACAGGTTTCGAACAGACCGTGCGACAAGCGCCAGTCCTCACAGATTCACAAGCGTTAACTCTTGTGCAGAGAAACGGTATTTCATTCAGTCAGACACCATTTCAATAGCTATTAAGAGATGAATCCACTTATTATCACTATCGGTTTAATACTATTTGGCTTGACGGTGTTTTGTTGTCAGTCATGTTCTTCACCAATGTCGGAGGAAGATTTTGTCAAAGTTTCGAAATCTGACATACTAAACCTCGAATGCGGTAAGTTGATAGATTGGAGCAACAGCGATAGCAGCGTGATAATGCGTCGTATGTTTAGAGATCTAGATTTTCTAGCAAATTATGTCATGTACACTGCTATAGAAGTAAGACATAATCTAGACACGACATACTATCTGAGACAGGTGTCAACGAATGAATGGCCAGTTATCGTAGGTGATTTGTTCTATATTTTGTCAAAATCAAATATGGGTATAACGGGCTGGGACGAGGTCCATAAACATGGTAGCCATCGAATGGATTATGACAGTGTACAATGGAAAAAGACATTGTTGGAAAGAAAAGACATCGCGTATCAGCACGCTAAAGTAAACAGTCTATCTTATGGGACATATAAACTCCAGGGCGCCGATTTGGTGAAGTTAAAACTTACAGACAATCCCTTTGTCAACAGAGATGGGGGCATCTATGGGATATTCTATATTACCGAACCTGGTATGGGGCCTGCATATCTGCTAAATATGGACTCGGTAAGCAGGCTGTTGCTATCCCCGAACCCCCCTAAAAAGATTAAGGCGGTTTATATTAAGGATTAATTTACGGCAGTTCTGTAAGTAACGCGATTATCTTATAGCTCTTCAGAGCCTGCTTTCGCCACTATCTTTCTAAAAGAAGTTGTACAATAATTTGTAGGTAGATAACAATAACAAAGCGGCAACTAAAACATCGAATAGGACAATAAATGTCTGTTCGGATGTTCCATTCGGATTTATTGATTCGTAGATAGCAAACGGCAACATATTAAACATATTAGGCATAGTTAGAACGTACAGTAAAAATGATGCTGATAGCAATAATGCTACTATTAATGCTTTGTATTTGGCAGGTTTGTTCATGTCAGACTTTCATAACTTAGTTTCTTACATTTAATCATTAAATACATCATTTTTTAGTATGTTTAGGTACAGGGATTCGTTATAGAAACTACACTAATACGTAAAAAAAATGAGTCATGCGATTTGAAGAACTTGTTCCGCGATGTAATAAGTCAAAGTAGACATATAGTGACTTTGATTATCTGTAACACAACGTTGATGAAAATATCATGAAGGACAGGGAAAAGAACAATATAATTTATCCTGAGGGGAAACAATTAGATGGATATCTAGTCGCTCAGGAAATAAATCAGGAAGTCTTTAGGACAGCGAAATTGCATATTCCACTCCTAAGCATGGACTTCCCTTCTACTGCTTCTGTAAAGTTCAGAAATAACATTGCAAAACAGTGGGAGCAACTCATTCCAACACTTGATAATATCAAATCTTTATCATTTCGACATCAGATGGATGAAAACTTATTTGAAGCAATTTGTAGGATGAAAAATCTGGAATGTCTGACATTTTGGACTTCAAACATCAAGGACATTTCAGCAATAAGAAAACTTAAACAACTAAAACGGTTAGATTTAGGCCACTTCAGTAAACTGGAGGATATTTCTCCGATTAAAGATTTGCAGAGCCTGGAAATTTTAACGATTTCAAAAAGTATGAATATCGTCAACTATGAAGTTATAGGAGAATTAAGCAACCTCGCTGGCCTTGCCATAAATGGAGATGTTGTAGCTCAAAAGAATCTAAGATTAAAATCCCTTAAACCATTTTCTGGTCTTAAAAAACTGGAGCACCTAAATCTACAATCCACGATAGTCATCGACGAATCTTATGATACGCTTCTTGAAATGGATAGTTTGAAACGATTCGATATTACCACTACGATAAAAAAGCCTATACGCGATAGGATAAAAGAACATCCGGTATTAAATTCTGGGTTCTTTATGGATTATGATTTTGAAAATAATCGATTTTATGAGGGAAAAGATTGGTAGTGTTCAAGAAATGAACCAACATCAGCATAAAGACTTAACAATTGAGGTAATCGACGAACCAACATACTCCAATAGGTCTACAAAACTTCAAAGACATCATGTGGATACCGGTGATTTTATCTTCCTTTTAGATGAGTCTGGAAAGATGAGTGATGTTAAGCTTGTTAATACCGAAATCAAGAGCTTACATACAAACCGCAATGTTACAAGAGCCTATGTCCCTCAACCGCTATTATTTCATCTGCGCTCAATTGTTCTACTTTAATCGCTGGGCTTCCATCTTTTAGAAATGTATTAACTAAAGACCCGGGGTAACAGGTCTCTTGAACGATGTTATCAAAGGGTCGCTTTCGCTTCTCAAAATAATTTTGCTTAGCCCGTTTCAGCTTTGAATCAGAAAGCCCCTTAAAATGTAAGCTATAGACAACAAAAATGCAACTAGCGTCGTGCTGGATCGGGTATTCGCTCGTTATAATCGCTTGACTAATTTGATGAATATAGTCGTCTGAAGAGTTTACCTTATTTATTCTTTCAATCAATAAATGTAAATGATTCTTTAAAGTCGTAACCTTAAATATACGAGGCACTCTTTTATAAGCGAGCACCTTCCCTCGCAAGGAAATCTTCCAAAATCCTTCGAAATCTGTGGATTCAATATAACCTAACGAATCTAACAAGAACAATACCTCGTTTGATTTAATAAAATCTACCGATAACCATTCAGAAACTATCTGTGCTGAAATAAATTGGCCACCAGCTCTTCTCAACAGTTTTCGAATTTTTAGTTGGTCAATCATTATATTTGTATCTATGACATTAATCGAGATCATTCTAGCACAACACTTATCTGAGTGACGAAAAAACTTATCTCATAGAAGAGCAAAAATCAGACTTTCTTAGAGACTTTAAAATACAACAAGGCGACATCCTTCTATTAAATGATAAGCGGCTAGTTGTAGCAGTTTCTATAAATATTATAGATCAGAATGAGATCGAAATCGAATACGCTATCTTAAAAACTAACCTAGAACTGAGTGTGAGGACGCGGAAAATATCTTGTGAAAAGATTACACATGTTTTAAAGGAAAAAGAATTCTTGGAGTACAAGAGTTACTCATCCACAGCTCGCATATCAATATTCACTAAATGGATGACAAAGAGGCAACAGAAATTCGCCTGGATTCAATTCACGCCCAGCTTGCTCTCAGCAAGATAGAATTTACGAATATTGCAACAATAGTTCAAATACTGTATCTTCATAGCGAAAGTATAGTAACCTAGTCTTTTCTAAAAGTTAGAAATGATTACAAACGATAGTAGTGAAGATTTTTTGCATTGGCCTAATCATTAGCTTTTTTTATGAAAATAGTGGTTCAAAATACGGAGTTAGATTTTGGTAAGATACCAGTGCTATCGACTGATGATAGCACTGTCATGTATACGGATGAATGGTCCGCTACAGTTTTATATAATGATTACGAGCTTGATTTTGAATTTGATGAATCGTCATTTAAAGAAAAAGACAGTTCGGTAGTCAAAATTGACTGGGTACTCATAGAAGAGTTTGTTGAACATATACTTGAAAATATAGAATCAATCCAAGAAAAAGGTTCATTTGTTTTAGAGGAACTGCACAGACAGATCTTTGGTGAGGACAACCTGAATAAAAATAAGGGGTACTTTGAAGTTGCTGGCATAAAGTTAGAAGATTATAGAAAAGTAGAAAGAAAGTATGGTTTCGAGAAGTCGTATTTTAAGTACCAAATCATTTATCTGTTAGATTCCGAAAAAGGCTACTTAATGGATCCTTATCATTCTTATACGGCCAAATTTTCAAGTCATAATGGCCTAACTATTATTGGCGTTTCCAGAGAAGGTTAACTTTCAAATACTAAGGGACAGCCCCAACAATTGCTTTTGGATGAGCTTGTGGATAGATTATAATCTATTTATGTGCTCACTTATCCTCTCCAATATTTCATCAAATTCAGGTTGTCCTCTATAATACAAAGCTTCAGTTGCTAAGTAGCGCTCTTTGAAACGCTGACGTTGCTCAATAGACCCCAATAAAAACGCCTCATTTTCTCGAATAGGTATCTCAAGGTCTTGTTTAGGGAATCTGTTCTCCTTATGTAAAAGATAGGCTTCTGAACCAACAAAATCTTGAACTTCATCCAGAGCTAGCAGGCAATATACATCATAATACTGGCGCATTAAATTGGATTTTTCTATTCCTGTTTCTTGCTCTTGCCTGTATTTGGTAGCGATAGTCTGAAGTTTTTCGACAAGCGTATACCCCGGATGATAGCATGCAATATCGTAAGCTTTATTGTCAATTAACTGCCCTCCTACCACTGATACAGCTTTGTCATAGGCCCATGAACTAATATGGTGTAACAGGTTGGGGGTCACTGTATCAAATCCCACCTCTAACAATATCCCTGCTTTTACCCCCTCTACATAATCGGTCTGACTATCGTACTGTAAACGAATACCACCACTACGGTAATGCCGCTCGTCATCGAATGCAGTGTCACGTTCAATGCTTACGATTCCATCAATAATAATATTTTCTGCAAGCCAATCATAGTATTCTTTCCGGCTCTTGATCTGATTTGGCTTTGTCTTCTTAGGGTTGGTATTAACATTTAACTGCTTGGGCGGATGGATATGGATGTCAATATCTTCGGAAAAACGATGGATAATCTGGTGCCCTTTAGATAGAGATGTTCCTCCCTTTAGTTCAAATTCTAATCCCATCTTTTTTAGACCATACAGAACATGCATAATCCAATAGTCTTTCTCGATAAGGTATGCAAATATTCCCGTTTCCTTTTCGAGCAGACGTAAAAGATCGCTAAAGTCGCTACGCTCGTGCAGATAGTTAGTTGGCATATAGCTTCGGATTCATCTGCTGAAGTACGGGTTGGAATAACTTTTTGGTTTTGGAATGTCCGTACTCCCGGACCGCATATTTTAGTTTATTAAAATCCATTGTCTTTGCTTTAACAAGAGCATTTCTTAAAACCATCTCCCGATCTTCAGCTAACGTATCAAGGTGATTAACTAAATCGACTAAAAGGAATTCGGGTGTAGCTTTTCTAGGAAAATAGGGCGTCTTGTGAAAGAAAAACTTTCTGCCATTTAAATCGACTTCACCATGGCGTTTATGATTGTATACTACACGCTTGTTGTATAGTTGAGTAGTCCCTACATTTAATGCATTATAGCTATTCGGTGATGTCAATAGAAAATGATCATCTTTCAAAAAACTACGTACCAATACCTCGTCGTCTGGAGGAACTGTTCCAAAGACAGATCGTTTGGGGAAATAATACAAACCCGTGGCCACCTTCTCGAGGAATCCTTCGTCGACCAACTGCGCTAAATGCCGATCTATCGCATTAGAGTATCTCGTCAAGTCTTCTCTACGATATACTTTACCCGGTTTTAGTTGTTGTTTTAATTCTGCGACTCTGTCCATAACACACTCCTCTATAAGATATCTTTAGGCAAAGATACGAAAGAAGAGTCTTGTTTGCAACAATTAGGATTTAAATTTCATGCAAAAATAAATTGTAATTACTATCAAAACCAGACAATTAAAAAGATAAATCATACAAAACACAATATATATACTATACCTAATGAAAGGTTTGCAAAAGGATATTCTTCGTCATATATATATGACTTTAAAAAGTTCTATACAATAGATCTGGATGAAAATATTTTCCACACACTGTCCAGAAAATTGACATGGAGCCATAATAGGTCTATTATGAGGGGACTGGATGAAAAAGCTAGACTATATAGCCTAGAGTTAGTGACGTTAGACTCTCAAGTCTTAATTGTGTAAGCATGATTTAAATTATTGGCATCCCCCTACTCCTAGGTCTTAGGCATGAAGAATAACATAATAAATTGGCAATTATATGTTTGTTGAATTCTATTTATAATATTTAGTTGGTACAATCAACTAAATTATTTTACTTCACGGTTTAGTTAATTTATAACGATGTCTGTAATATTAAAGGAAGTAACCGCAGGAAATTATTATGAAGTAGGTCTGCTGACTACAAACCAAAGTGGGATGCCTACTTTTGATGAGGAATTTATCTGTGCAAACTCCGTATCTATTGCCGAATCTAAATATTATCCTAAGCTACATCCACAGGCCATATATGCTAATGATATCCTGATTGGGTTTATTTTATCAGGCCCCTACATCGATGATGATGATAACTTTTGGATTCTACGTTATATGATTGACTATAAATACCAGGGTAAGGGGTATGGAAAGCGGGCTCTGCTCTCGTTTATCGAACAGATAAGACAAAAGGGGCTTGTTCAGGAAATCTTCTTGGGATTAGATGCGGCAAATGAAAAGGCGATCAAAGTATATACTGCTTGTGGTTTTAGATTCACTGGAGTAATAAAGCAGGGCGAACAAATCTATTGTTTAACTATTCAAGATTAGATTTAGGGTGCGGTTCCGTCTTTCGTAGGAATGTAAATTTTAGGTGCATTGTCCAAAAAAGTATCCTCCACTTAAGTCTTTCTTTATAAACAAATAACCAATAGCATCACTTAGATATAAAATGTCTTGATACTCACTAGGTAGATTTCCAGTATAAAATTGAATAACAAAAATCATGTCATCGACTATTTTTGGTGCATTTTGTAAATATAGAGGAGCTCCTCCTATTCTCCATATTCCTTCATTTATGTTATCCATTTCACTGATATTATTTCCTAATATCAATGAAAACGACTTTAACGCTATGTCAGCTTCGCTTCTACATGAATCACCTTTTTTATGTATTAAGACTTTTGTTGATGAATACTTTTCTACTTCGGATTCGTCTTCCCCATTATCAATTACTTCGTCTAGAAAATACCCTTCATAATAAGTTGTAAATACTGATAAGTATAATTCTTCACTATGAACGTCCCCAATAAAGTTCATAGGTATGGAAAAAAGCAGGACTAACTTTCTACCCTCTACATTTGAAGGCCAGTCTATATTTTGAGGCAAAAAACTTCCCCCTCCAAACCGAGCCTCTAAACTTGTTGAATCAATCAAACTGCCTAATAAGAACTCACAATTTTTAATATTATATTCCTGTTGCATAACTATTTTTCCTCTTTTGTTCCTGTACTGCCTACTCCACGGCGGAGCCGTTATTATGTATACTAAAGGTAGGTATTATGTATCTATAATAGGATACGTAGTGCTATTATGAAGTGCCGATATCAGTATAGATTTGATAGAACTACTGATTTATCTGAACATATAACTCATAGAAGTCCTTCCCTTTTTTTTTCTGTTGCTGACCGATAATTTTATCCTGACGCTTGAAGGTGAGCTTTATTTCGTCTTTATCGAGAAAGCTATACTTGGTAAAAAGAAATCCGTTTGAATCGGATTGCCCTATAAGATCTTCGCCATCCCATATGGAGATATCAGCTACGCCGATATTGGAGGTGTTCCAAAAATGGCCTATTAGGGTAATGTCATATTTTGGGCTATTGCTCTCTGGAAAATCATATTTCGTATTTGACTCTTTGAGTTGCTGTCCTAATGTTTGAAGACCAATCTCAGCCCTCCTCCTATTGACGGAGTCAATAGCATCAACGGGATATAGGTACGAATTCCCGATGTTGTCTACGGCCGTTTGACTGCCAAACAGCTGATTCTTTCCTAATCTAACACTTAAACGGTCCTGGAATATAGCGTATTCATGATTTGATACCTGCCCGTTTTTGAAAGCGCCTTGTACGGAGTGCTTGTATTTTAATTGTGTTTCGAGGCCGGCATGCTGGATGGTGTAGAAAAAGGCTTTGTTAGCATTAACTGATAGAACGGATTTGTCGAGCCAGCCAAATCTATCCAATATATTTAAAGCAATATCACGATTGATGGAATCTTGGGAATTCATTGCATTTAGCTTTTCCTTAAACTCTTTGGAGCCATAGCCGTGGGTTTTCTGAGCCTCGTTTAACTCTTTTCGGGTCAGCTGATCGGTGACATATACTTTTTCTAGTTTTTCAACGATACTTTCTAGCTCTAGCTTAGTTTGACTGTAGCCTAGTACACTGCTCAATAGTAATGCTGTACAACAAAAGAAGGTACGGAATGGTTTATAATGATGCATATAAGTGACAATTTATTAATTATTTCTAGATTGTGCAATTACATATTTAGGACTTGATGTTGACATTACAGTTCAGGTAACACTTCAGGACGATACGGTCTGGCTAAACCGTCATCAAATGGCTTCTTTGTTTGACCGTGATGTCAAGACTATAGGTAAGCATATCAATACTATTTTCACCGAAGGGGATTGGAAGAGAATTCAACTGTCGCAAAATTTGCGACAGTTGCCAAAGATGGAGCGTCTAACCTATTTACCTTTGCGGTATGGAAGAATTATGGCCCTCTTAAAATAAAAGACACTTGAAATCTAAAAATGAATCAAATAGTTTTGTATAAAAAGGCAAGAATTAGGGATTTTTGCTATCTTGGAGTAATTATTCATCATAATTATGGACGATATTTTGAGTCACATCGCGCAACGGGAAGTAAGAATATTGACTAACTCTTTAAGGTGATTATATATGAATAAGCTTTTATTAATCTGTTTTATGACCTGGACAGCTTTTACCTATGGTCAGAATACAAGTGATATAGATTTTGACATCATGGACTTCAACAGTAAGATGAAGACTGCAGAATGGCTCTATAGATATGATATAGTAGCGTGGCATACATCAGATAGTGTGATGGCACAGGATCCTGATGAGATAAAACGACTGGGGAATGAGTGGTTCTGCTTTGAACGAAGTGGAAGCTGGCACGCTATATATGGAAAATATGAAGCGAACAAGTTTGACCTTGTATTTCACTTTAAAATTAGTGAAGATTTCAAAGTGAGTAAGACAAATGAAGCTGTGGACACGACTTTACTACATAGATACGCCAGGGCTTTGCAGACAGCAAACAATCAATTGAAGTCTATTAAGGACACTGTCAATCTAAGATTTAACCAGTACATCAAGGAGAATGAAGATCAAACGCTTACCGTATGGATCCTTCCAGCATTCCAACCAAATAGTGTAGCTGTATATGGCGCTGAATTTATTTATACGATAGATTATGCGGGCACGCGGATTATTGCTGACAAGAGTTATTATCAGGGGCAGTTTAGAGGATTTAAAGTGGGAACGCCTAAAGAAATCAGTATAGATTTTAGCGAAGTTGAAAAACCGACATTGGGATCAATATTCTTCGCGTGGTATTACAAATCGTACTTCACCAAAATTTTCATTGAGAACTCGAAGAGCATCAGTACACCATTTCAATCCAATGGCACGTGGACTTGGATACACGCAAAAAGAGAATAGTTATGCTGGCTTCTGCATAAAAATCTAAATAGATTTTTATCATAACTGAATTAAGGACCTCACCTAATCGACGAGGCTGTTATCTTGTAACTTTATCGAATACACAGACAAAGATGCAATGAATAGGAAATTAACTATCTTTTTAATAGCCGTCCCTACGCTATTTTCAATGAGGCTACTGATAGCACAAGAGATGCTGAAGGTAGATTATGAAGAAATAGAACGCCAGCTACAGGATAAGAATAAAGACTCTTATTACCCAAAGATAAAATTAGAATACGATGCAAACAGATTTTTACGGAACTATAGCGGATAAAAAACTAATACTCGATTTCATATTTTCGGAGACCAATTATCAAGTTTTTGATCATTACTCTGAGCTAGGACAAGAATTACAACAATACTACTCCACTAACGAGATTCTAGAAAAGTTTGATTTGGAAAAAGGTAGACAATACGCGGTTAATTTTGGTCTATGGAATCCATTAGACGGCACGGAAAATATCGTTAGGAAAATTGACTTAAATCCGGAGAAATGTGACGGACATACTTTTCGATTTTCAAGTGAAGGTTGGGGCACACAAAGGTTGTATTTTGGCGGAATAGAAAATGTATATCTCAACAGATCAACGTTTATGGGATTGAACGAAAATGGCGCACTAAATAAGGACTTTTTCAATCCAGAAAATGAAAAGGAAGCCCACAAATTAGACTGGAAGCTTATTCGTTCTGACCAAAGAAAACTAAAGAGCTTTATTGAAAAGAAAATCGGGACAACAAATAAGTTTCGAGGAGGAACAATATTGATTAGTGCTAATCAGCAGATCGAGGCTAACAAAATTCAAATTAGATAATATGTGTACATGAATCCATTTACTGTCACTATAAGCTTACTACTATTTGGATTGACGGTGTTTTGTTTTCTACTTCCTTTTAATGCGGGTAAAAGACAAACGGCAAACGTGGTGGGATTGATATTAACCACCGTTATATCTCTAACTCTCGTCGGCAATTTAGATCTTCTCGTGATTTTTATCTGGCCCATTGTGCTAATGTTTCAGTTCGTTTTTATTAGTTACTGGTCTTTTAACTTGTTCGACAGAAAGAAAGTAGGATTATTTGTAGCGCTCGTACTAACTGGGACTTTTGGGCTACTTATATTAAGCCCTTGGATCTCGGACTGGCTATTCAATAAAAACGATGTTCGCAAAACCCTTTCAATCCACAGTATAGACCTGAAGGATGATTTTATATTATTGAAGAATGAAGCTGGCGGATTTCGAGATTACTATGAGATATTCACACTAAAATTATCAAACAATGATTTTGATCGGATAGCAGTCCAAATCAAGAATTCGGCGAACTATAAGGGAATTTTTAAAGATAGTTCGTATTTGCCTTTTGCTGAATATAGTCTATTAGACACAGTAGACTTCGAAACAGACAATATAATGGCTCGAGAATATTGGATAGATAAAACAAAAATGGCTAATGGAACATATCATTTTAGGTTTCAACTAAATAAACAAAAAAAAGAACTGACTTACATAGGAAGCGATGAATAGATTATTAAAATTACTTTTCATTATTTTGGGGATAGCACTTTTTATCCTTGGAGGATTCTATCTTTTCCTACATATCGCTTTTGATGGACTCTTTACGGGCGTATCTTATGACAAAAAAGATCTTATCGAAAATTATGAAAAATGCACAGATGAAATCCTTGATGTTAAAAATTATTTCATCTCTATCCTTCCAAAAGGAACGGATATAACGCTAGAATTTGATAATGATAAAGAATTGGGTATTTTTCACGTTACGATCGATAGCATTCACCAAAGCAATTGGAATTTAAAAATCAATTCGCTAAAAGTGGACTCTCTGTTAAATGAAATAAACTGGACAAAGGAAAAATTGAAAACGCTAAAGGAAAAATTGGACAAAGCAAACTGCATATCTATTGCAGGTCGTGCCCCTGTGGTAATAGGTTGGCAAAGAAGTGGAATGGGATTATTTAGCTATGTTCTATTCGACCAAAATTTGAACGAAGATATGATCAACGACTATAATGATGGATGCTCCTATATTTTCTACAAAGACAATATAGTCCTGGAATATGGTGGTGGAGCAATTGGCATACAGTGCTTCCCTGATTTTTATAAAGACAAATCCGAAAAATAATTACCACGAAGTAATTCTGTACTTTATAGTTTTTTATAAAGCTTATATTCTTCT
>JAITLW010000312.1 GCA_031277715.1 Sphingobacterium sp.
ACTGACCGTGCAATATTACGCCAGTTACCATTTAAGAGCGTGAGAGCTGTAGCGCAGATCTATAATGTCTATTTATGGAAAGCGAACAAGTCAGGGATAGATCCTGAAGCTTTAATGGGTACTCAATATCAACTGCCAGAGCCAAAGATGATAACCTTTGGATTAAACTTTACTCTCTAATATAACATCGTAATGAAAAGATTATTTTTTGCAATAATATTAGCAACAGCTTTTACAAGTTGTCAAGACTACCTAGATATTAGGCCTAAGGGACTGTTTATGCCTAAAACCATGCAGGATTACGAAGAGTTATCCTCTAATCCTTCTTATAAGAGTAATAGCAATGCCTATTTGGAACGTATGTCTGACGGGATCTTTGTGCCTGATGCTTCTGTTCGTGCTTCAATGAGCAGTTCATTTTCTAAGACGTATGTTTGGGCCTCTGAGTATTATTTAGACACGGAGTCTGATGGTGCATGGGATGGCAGTTACAATAATATCTATAATGCTAATATCATTCTTCAAGCAGTAGATGATATTACAGACGGAACTCCTGAGCGTAAAGGAATTGTGAAAGGAACAGCATTGTGCAATCGAGCCTACGCATATCTTAATTTGATACTACTATACGCCCCATACTATAATTCGACAACAGCAACAACAGATTTGGGGGTACCTATGATTACGGAGCCTGATCTGGAAGCAAAGCCCAAGCGTGCTACAGTAAAGGAAATATATGATTTGATCCTTTCAGATTTGACAGAAGCATTACCACTTCTACCTGAGAAAGGACAAAATGTATACCGTAACAGTAAAGCCACAGTATATGGAATTCTATCGCGTATCTATCTGAATATGGGCGACTATGACAAAGCAGGAGCTAATGCTTTAGAGGCATTGAAATATGGCACTAATTTATTCGATTATAATTCCGTTGCTTTTATAGATCCTACTAAACCAGCACTGGGATGGAAAGAGGTGCCATTCCAATACGAACACGTTGAGATGTTGTCTTATTTTGCAACCTCCTTTAGTTCGATATTGACAGGTACGCATATATCTCCAGATTTACTCGAGGTAGTAGATAAGAAGGACTTGAGGTTTAAGTTTGGTTGGAGTTACACCTATAGAAATGGTGATCCCGTTGAGGAGCCTTATCCAGTATATATCAACGCGGATGTAAACTACAATATTGCTGTACCAGAAATGATGCTGATTGTAGCGGAAGCTGATGCACGTGCAGGTCGGGTAGATCAAGCCTTGACGCAACTGAACACGCTGCGCAAAAAGCGGTTTGCTCCTGCAGACTATAAAGATCTAGTTGCCACGAACAAAGATGAAGCATTGAAATTGGTAATCAACGAGCGTCGCATCGAATTATTTGGTAAAGGCCTACGTTGGTTTGATATGAAGCGTCTGGATAAAGATCCATTGTTTGCTAAGGCCTACAAACGGGCTAATACCTATCAGGAGTTTAAATTGGAAAAAGGTTCTCCGAATTTTGTAAGTCAGATTCCAGCAAAAGTGAGATTGCTTAATCCCGATATTCTACCTAACCCAAGGTAATAGATTATATAAGCATGGGTTAGGAACATGGACCTAATCCATGCTTATACATTAATAATTATAGATATGCATAAGAATTTAGTATACAGTTTATTTACCGCTTTTATTTGTTCCCTTGGTACCGGATACGCTCAAAATAATTTCAAGATTAAAGGAGATGTCGTGACGGATAAACCGCTGACTTGGGCGTACCTGTATAAAATTGAAAACGGAAGACAATTATTGGATTCCGTAGCAATAAAGGACAATCAGTTTGAGTTTGTTGGTGCAGTTGATAAGGCTTATTCGGCTACTATTGGAGTAAAAGGTGTACGCCGTAGTGTATCGTTTTACTTGGAGCCGGCAACGTTTTATACCCGCATAGAGGAAGATTGGGCAAAGCCGAGTCCGGTGATTGGTGGTGTGCAGAATGCTATTGCTAAAGGATACGAAGCGGAGAATAAACTTGTGCAGGATACGATGATGGTATTGGGGCGGAAGTATGAGCATGCGGATGCGGAAGGTAAGGTTAAGTTAAGCCTTCTGATGGAAGAGTGGAGTGAGAAATTGTATTCAACGCGTTTTAGATATATCGAGAACTATCCGAACTCATTGGCTATTATCGATATCAATAGACCTTACTTTGCTGTTTTGAACTACCTGAAGTTGCAGCGGATGAAGTCCTTGTTCGACCCGAGTTTGAGTTATTCCAACGCGTATCAAGAGCTGGATAAGTATTATGAGCAGAAGAAGTCCGAGTATCTCGTTGGGCAACAGGCTCCACCGGTACGTACAAAGACAGTAGATGGTAAAAGCTTCGACCTTGCTAATTTAAAAGGAAAGGTGGTTTTGTTGGATTTTTGGGCCTCCTGGTGTGCTCCCTGCCGCGTAGCGAATAGAAAACTCGTACCTACTTATGAAAAATACAAGTCCCAAGGTCTTGAAATCGTGTCGGTATCGATGGACGATAAAGAGAACTTATGGAAAGAAGCTATCAAGAAAGATGGAATCCCTTGGATACAGGTGTCGGAGCTGAAAGGAATCAAAGGAAGTCCTATTGCGACGGCGTATTCAGTAAGACAACTACCTACGCTATTCCTGATAGATGAAAAAGGGAAGGTAATCCATCAGAATATAGGCCATGAAGATTTGCTTAATTATTTAAAATCACGATATGAACAATAGAAAGATTATTTTGAAGAGCCTGGCACTGATCTGTGGGCTTTCATTTGCCCATGCACAAGAGAAGACCGTTACCATAAGTGGGCGCTTCGTTGGGCTAGGTAACCAAGAGGTAAAATTGATCGATCCGGTTGAAGGTGTTGTAGCAACAGTATCTGCCGTCCAAGACAGTTTTAGGTTTCAGCTGCCTTTGAACGTTAGCGACCAACGCTTCTATACGATACATTTTCCTGCTTTAGGTGATTTAGGCCCATCGATGAAACGTCCTACTATCTTTTTTATCGCAGGTACAGACGAGACACGGGTTAATGCGAGTATAAAAGACGGTAGTCTCACTGAGGAGAAGATAATGGGCTCTAAGGCGATGGATGATTTTAACGCAATCCTCAAAAATCTATCCACGACCAAAATGATAGAAGCCGGATCCAAGACCTATAATAAAGCATTCAACGATTATAATACGGTTGCTCAGACGGAAGATAATCTAAAGGTGCTAAAGAGAGAAGGAGAGAAGCTGGACTCTATTTATAAATTGCAACGCGAGGAGATTATGCAAAAGGTAGCATCGGACAATAACTCTCTGACCCTAGCTACATTTGCGTCTCAGTATGCTTCACCGCAATCTAATAAGGAGGGGTTGACAGAGTTTCTTTCAAAATTTGGAAGTCAGGTGAAAAAAGAGAGTTACTATCTACAACGATTCCAGTCTCACCTGGACAACTATAACCGTACGGAAATTGGACAGGTTGCCCCTAATTTTGAGTTGACGCAACTAGATGGTAAGAAAGTGGCATTGAATTCTTTTAAAGGTAAGTATGTACTGTTGGACTTTTGGGCTTCTTGGTGCGGTCCATGTAGAAAGGAAATGCCACATGTGAAGGCCGCTTACAACCAGTTTAAGGATAAGAATTTTGAGGTATTTGCGGTATCTATTGATTCGAGTAAACCGGCTTGGGAGAAAGCGTTGAAGGAAGATAATATGCCTTTTGTACACGTTCTGGACAGTAAAGAGGATGCAGGTGGAGCGAAGTTGCTGTATATGGTACAGGCTATACCTACTAATTTTCTAATCGATCCAGACGGAAAGATAATTGCTAAGAATCTACGTGGCGAGGAGCTGGCTAAATTTTTGGAGGCAACATTGTAGTCGCTTTTGGTAAATTACATAATATGTAAACCACAAAAGCCTTCCCTAGGGAAGGCTTTTGTGGTTTAGAAAAAGCCCCGATTATCGGGGCCTAAACATAAAATCTACAGTAAAAAATTTGGCAAAGACTTATGGGTAGGTCGTTACTACTTTGCTGATCTTCCATCCATCTTCGGATTGTACCAAAGTGATATAGTCTATGCGGGTAAATGTTTTGAATTTCATCGTGGCCTTACCTACTGCAGAGGTACCGGCCTGATCTAATATTTCGTATGTTGTTTCACAGTCGTATTTAAGTCCTTTGTTAGCTTTTAAGAATGTCAGGTATTCTGACTTGTTAGATACCTGATTGTTTACGGCATTCGAATACTGAAAGTCCGTAGTATAGAGGTATTTGTTGTATTGGATGTTGCCTGTGGATATGGTTTGTAGATAAGTCAACGCTATTTCCTTGCTGTTCATTTTCTTAAGTGGATTGGCAGTTTCTTTAGCTGATGCATTAAATCCGAATACTAGTGTTACTACTGTTGCGATGGTTGCGATAATCTTGTTCATGGCTGTCTTGTATTTAATTGTTTTCTTAATTGTTGATTCAAAGGTAGTATAGCGGTTGCGTGTTGGAAATCCTCTTTCGACCAAATGATTCTATTTTTCGGTGAAACTTAAAAATGCTTCGGTGAAAATTCAGATATCATAATAAAGTTTCTACCGACTTAGATACTTTTGAAGGAACATTCCTGTTAAACCCCGTGTTATCAGGTACTGAGGCTACCTGAGCCACCATCTCTTTGATAACAAGGACTGGGCAAGAG
>JAITLW010000325.1 GCA_031277715.1 Sphingobacterium sp.
ACCAGATTTTGCTTCAAACCAATAGGCTGCATCAGCAAAGTGTCCGGCAGGAAGTATACCTCCCCGGTCCTTAATAGCGATACCAATTACCTTAGACTGAAAGTTTGTTGCCAGTTTAAGTTGATCAGTGATTGTAGAAGCTAATAGATTACGGGGCGACTGTTTTCCTTCTTTTTCTGTCGTACCTACCCCTTCGACATTCTCATCCTGAGTACAGTACATCGGTTGTCCCGTAGCCTGTATAATCCAGTCATTGCCAGCAATACCGTGGATAGAAGGCACGGATCCGGTATAGACAGAGCTGTGGCCGATAGCTGTATAAGTAGGAATGTAGTTTATCAATGTATTCTCGCAGGAGAAACCTTCTTTTAGAATTCTCTTGAAGCCATCCTGGCCATAACGATCTGCGAAGCGATACAAATAGTCCCATCGCATTTGATCTACCATGAGGCCGACTACCAATTTAGGTCTTTCCACTTGTGCGTTTACATCTTTGACAAACGCTAGAGCTAGCGCGAGAAAGAAAATGAAATGTTTTTTCATTGGAATAATTGTTTTAAGGACAATAAATCTATCAGGAGGACAGATATTCCTGATAGATTTATCTGTTTAAAGGTTCTGTTGAACTACAAATTAAGCTTTTTTAAGATGATTAATGAGAAACTGACCCGTAAAACTTTCTTTACACATGGCCAAATCCTCAGGTGTTCCCGTAAAAACAACATTACCTCCTTTTTCTCCGCCTTCAGGACCAATATCTATCACCCAGTCGGCAGATTTAATCATGTCCATGTTGTGTTCGATTACTAATATGCTGTTACCTAGAGCAATTAGCGCATCAAATGATGTGAGCAGTTTCTGTATGTCATTAAAATGGAGACCTGTTGTGGGTTCATCAAAAATGAATAAGGTCTTTTTACTATTATTGCCTTTGATCAAAAAGGAAGCAAGTTTTATACGTTGTGCCTCTCCTCCGGATAATGTGCTAGAAGACTGACCTAATTTGATATAGCCTAATCCCACATCTTGTAGAGGCTGTAGTTTTGCCAAAACTTTAGGTTGATCTGTAAAAAACAAGAGAGCCTCGTCAACACTTAAATCAAGAATATCCGATACTGATTTTTCTTGGTACTGTACGTCTAGCACATGCTGTTTAAACCGTTTACCCCCACAGGCTTCGCAAGGAAGTACAATGTCAGCCATAAACTGCATTTCGATCTTTACTTCTCCATCCCCCTGGCAGATATCACAACGCCCACCTTCCACGTTAAAGGAGAAAGCGGCTGGTTTTAGACCTCCGGCTTTGGCAGCGGGTAGATTTGCGTATAACGCTCTTATTTCGTCCCAGGCCTTTACGTAGGTTACAGGATTTGAACGCGAGGAACGGCCGATTGGATTTTGATCCACCATTTCGACCTGCTCTATCTGATGAGTATCTCCTTCGATACTATCAAATTGTCCTGTTTGTTCTCCAGAGTAATTGCCTAACGATTTTTGTAGTGCAGGATATAGAATTCGCTTTACTAAAGATGTTTTTCCAGAACCTGATACTCCAGTGACTACTGTAAATACATGAAGCGGAAAATCAACATGAACTCCCCGTAAATTATTCTCTCTAGCACCCTTTATGCTAATTACATCAGACCATTTACGTCTTTGTTTAGGGATAGCAATTTCTTTTTCACCACTGAGGTATTGACCAGTTAGTGATTTTTTATCTTTTAGTATTTGGTCATAGGTGCCTGCAAAGACTAGTTCGCCACCATTGATTCCTGCTTCTGGACCGATATCTATCAAATAATCTGCCGCTTCCATCATCTCTTGTTCATGCTCCACAACGATTACGGTATTGCCAATATCCCGTAGCGTTTTCAATACACTGATAAGCCGTTGTGTATCTTTTGGATGAAGACCAATACTTGGTTCGTCAAGAACGTAGATCGATCCGACGAGCGAACTTCCCAGGGAAGTTGCCAAGTTGATCCGTTGGGACTCTCCTCCAGAAAGTGTATTGCTAAGCCGGTTGAGTGTAAGATAACTTAAACCTACATCACACAAAAACTGTATACGGTTTATGATCTCCCAGAGTAAACGTTTAGCAATTGTGGCTTCATTTGCAGATAGTGTTAGGCCGTTGAAAAATGCCAGTGCTTGGTCTATAGGAAGTAACACAAGGTCTACAATAGATTTACCGGCAATCTTTACATATGTCGCGTCTTTGCGCAGTCGACTACCTTTACACTCCGGGCAGTCTGTTTTGCCTCGATAGCGGGATAGCATGACGCGGTATTGGATTTTGTAGGTCTGCTCTTCAAGTTCTTGAAAGAAATCATTTAGACCTCTAAAATATTTATTCCCTGTCCATAAAAGCTCTTGTTGTTCTTTGGTAAGATCAGCATAGGATCTATGGATTGGGAAGTCAAATTTAATGGCAGTGCGTACTAAGGCCTCTAACCAAGTGCCCATCTTCTCACCTCGCCAAGGAGCAAGAGCACCGTCATAAACAGACTTGCTTTTGTCCGGTACAACTAGGTCTGGGTCTATACCGATAACCTTGCCATAGCCTTCACAACGGCGGCAGGCACCGAATGGATTGTTAAAACTGAAAAAGTTAGGTGTAGGTTCTTCAAAGGTGATTCCGTCTAATTCAAATTTGTCCGAAAAATGAAAGCGTTGTCCTTCAACCTCTACTGTACATTCCCCTTTACCTTCAAAATAAGCCGTCTGTATGGAGTCTGCTAGACGTGTGGTCGTATCTTCTTCGCCATCAAGGCGTATACGGTCGATAACGATTTCAATATCGCCCGCCTTAAACATTTTGTTTGAAACAGATTTGTCATCAATTATGGACTCAATCTTTTCGATAGCCCCGTTGAAGAATATGCGAACAAAACCTTTTTGAAGTAATAAAGAAAGTTCCTCTTTCAATTTTCGCCCATTGGTAGGATGCAAGGGACTGAAAATCGTGACTGTAGAATCTATTGGTGAGGTTAAGATCCGATCTACAATAGAAGACACCGAGTTCTTGGAAACCACCTCGCCAGAAATCGGAGAATAGGTTTTTCCTATTCGTGCAAAAAGAAGCTTGAGATAGTCATAGATCTCTGTTGATGTTCCGACGGTAGATCTCGGATTGCTCGTGATTACTTTTTGCTCGATTGCAATAGCAGGAGCTATCCCCTTAATATAATCTACTTCGGGTTTGTGCATTCGTCCCATAAACTGGCGCGCATAAGACGACAGACTTTCTACGTAGCGACGTTGTCCTTCGGCATACAAAGTGTCAAAAGCCAAAGATGATTTGCCTGAGCCCGACATGCCCGTGATGACCACCAATTTGTTCTTCGGGATATCAACATCAATGTTTTTCAGGTTATTGACACGTGCTCCCTTGATTTGGATATGAGATTTTGGATTTTGCTCCTTCTTATTTTGCATAACTTACAAAGTTAAGCATTTCTGATAAGTTGCGGGTAGGAGCTTTCGCTATTTTGTTTCAGAAGTGAAGAGATACTTGGAGTTGTTGAGCGTATTTATGCCTGTTTTGCCTGTTTTGTTGAATAAAATTGCAATTTTCTTTTCAATACAATTTAGTTTAATTCTAAATAGTGTATATTTGCATGATTTTCCACATATTATGAAGAAAGTATTTCTCTCGGTTGCACTATGGAGCACCACATTATTAACGGGCCATCTGCTAGCCTCAACTAGTACGGCATATTTTTTTCAGCAACAGTCTTCAGTAGATATAAAGGGATTGGTTGTTTCTGAGGGACAACCTCTTGTAGGGGCTACCGTCACCTTGGTCGAGTTAGGCTTGACTTTGTCTAGTGGTAAAGACGGGAAATTTGTTTTTTCGAAAGTACCTCAAGGAAGTTATACGCTAATAGTACAATACGCTGGAATGAAAGTACAGCAGGTAAAAGCCACTCTAGGTCAAGAGATAAAGGTTGAACTGGAAGAAAACTCTATTGCTATTGACGATGTTCAGGTAATTGGACAGCGTTCAAAGGTAAAGGGAGCGACTTCTACTTTCATATCCCGACAGGCTATTGAACACCTACAGGCGACAAGTATTGCGGAGGTCCTACAGCTACTACCTGGACAAGCTATCTATAATCCTTCTTTTTCGACTCTTACTACCCCAATGATTCGTCAGGGAGGAAGTGACCCAACAGGAAAAACTCACGATAATAAATCACGGGGCGTAGCATCCCTTGGTACCTCTATTATTATTAATGGTGCGCAGTTGTCAAATAATGCGGATATGCAAGCCGTAAATACAGCGCAAGGTGGTGTATTGTCTAGTTTTGATAATGCTTCTGGGAGAGGAACCGATCTGCGGCAGTTGACAGCAGACAATGTGGAGTCTATAGAGGTCATTCGTGGTATTCCTTCTGTCGAATATGGTGATTTGACATCGGGTGTGATTGATGTTAAGACAAAGGCAGCGGTACAGCCGTTACAGGCCAAATTCCGATTGAACCCAACATTAAAACAAGGTTGGGTTGGGCAAGGTTTTGCTGTAGGTAAGGATCAAGGGGCATTGTTTGTTGATGTAGATTACACTTATGCTGCTAATAATCAGATACAGACCAGCGAATCGTATAAACGTTTTAACACCTCTTTGCAGTATACCAATACTTTTGGAGCGAATCGAAATCTATATACCAATACAACTTTGAATTTTGGGGGGTATTACGATGATAGTAAGATAGATCCCGATCTGGTAGTCAATCAGGTTATTAATCAATCAGAAAATTATGATCTGCGGTTCTCCACTAATGGACGATGGAATCTGGATAAGCGCTTTGCGCGGAATATAAATTACGTACTATCAGCTCAATTAGGATTTCAGAATGGTTTCCAGCAGATGATGAATAATGGTTCGCTGTTCGCTGTTTCGAATGCTTTGGTCGATGGTACTTATGAAGTCGACTTCTTACCATCTAGTTACCTGCAGCAGATTTATATTAAAGGGAAGCCCTTGAACCTACAGGCACGACTATCCGATAATTTTTATTTCTCTACAGGCGCAGCGCGGCATGCCATCACTGTAGGGGGGACGTATACTTTGGACAAGAATTTTGGTCAGGGCAAATATTTCGCAGGAGATATGCCTCCTAAGAATAATTCGGGATTAGGGTTCAGGCCCCGTCGATTTGAGGATATTCCCGCACTGAATCAAATTGCCTTTTATGCAGAAGATAAATTGGCAGTAGATGTGTTTGGAAGACCATTGGATATTGTTGCTGGTTTACGTTACGATTGGATACAGCCTTTCAGAGATGATGCTAAGAGTGCTTTTTCTCCTCGTATCAATGCGTCCTATGAACTATTTAAAGATTTTTCTATCCATGGTGGGTACGGATGGAGCGCTAAGGCGCCATCTCTGATATATATGTATCCCGACCCGGTGTATCTGGATGTATTCAGTTTGAGTCATTATAAACAAGATCCAGCAGAAAGGCTTGCTTTGGTAACTACGCGGGTATTTGATGCACAAAACCAGAATCTAGAGATGGCTAAGTCCAAAAAAATAGAGATTGGTGTAGACTATAAAAAATTCTCCATTACAGCTTATGATGAACGAATCGCTAATGGATTGGATATGTACCAATATTATAATTTTACCAATGTACCCATCTATACTGTAGCTTCTCAACAACCAGGACAACGACCAGAATTGAGTGATGTAGTCAAAGACTCTTTATATGTAACAGATTATAACGTGCCGCGCAATAACGTTAACATCGTAAACAGAGGGATTGAATTTGATTTTGACTTTGGTAAAGTAAAACCTTTACGTACATCATTTACCTTGAATGGAGCATACGCTTATACCAAATCGTTTGATAATAATCCATTCGTATATGCACGGCGTGTCCCTAACCAGCCATATAATAAATTGGGGGTTTATGAAGGTAGGGGGAAAGAATATACACGGTTCCTGACCACTTTGCGGGCTATTCATCAAATACCTGAAATTCGCCTCCTCATCACCTTGACGGCTCAGACAATCTGGACAGATAAGGACAAGAATTTGAATTATACGTCTAGACCTTATGCCGTGATGGATATTGTTGAAGGCGGTGCTGGAGAGACGCGGATGTTGTCTGAACAGGAAATTGCTGCTATTTCTGAAACGTCGGGTTTATTCTTGCCTGTTGCAGAGTCTTATTATAGAACCGAATCCTGGAAGCCATTATGGCTATTCAACACTAAAGTGACAAAGGAGTTTGGAAAGAACTATGGTTTTTCGTTCTACGTGAATAATATTACCAATAACAGACCTTATCAACGGAGTAAACGTAATCCAGATCAATTGGAGAAGCGAAATATCCCAGTGTTCTTTGGTAGTGAATTGAGTATCAAATTTTAAGTGTTGCCGATAATGAAAAAGATATATTTATTGATCCTGTCTGCCCTCGTTTTGGTGTTGGGTAGCTGTAGGAAGGATTTTGAACCAGTTACCACTGTGCAGCTTACATTGCAACTAGAGTTTCCAGATTCATTTGTCGATGGGAGTGTACCTAAGGGGGTAGAAGTGATGCTGCGCAATAATATTACAGGTGAATTGCTTAAAACAAAGACCGACGATCAGGGAAAGGTAGTTAGCACTGTGATTCCCGGCACCTATACCGTGACTGCATCAAAAGCTTACAGCCCAGAGGAGACGTCCGAATTGTTAGGGAGCGAGGTAGAGATGTTTGTCAATGGAAATCTTTCGCCCGTTATCGTGAACGAGGAGAAAACAGTCTCCCTTAAATTGAAAAGTAGTAGAGCAGGGGGATTGGTCATTAGAGAATTCTATTATAGTGCGGTTACGTCCTATCTTTATGATGGCTTTACAGAAATCTACAATAATTCCAACGAACCTATTCGAATTGATAGTCTGTATATTGGTTCTACACGTGCCGGAGCGACTAATAATACGTCTGCAACTGGACCGTATAATTTCTTAACGGCCTATCCTGAGGAGGTCTATTTGAATCAGGTCTTTATGGTTCCTTCTACAGGTCAGCCGAGATTTCTTGAACCTGGAAAATCTTTGGTAATTGCTATTAGTGGATTGAATCATAAATCCGATCCAAATGGCAATAAAAACTCCCCTGTTGATTTGGGGGATGCAGATTTTGAAGTTTTTTGGGATTACCCTACAGGTCGAGATATAGATTATCCGGAGGTTCCTAACATGATACATGCGTTTGCAGGTAGTACCGCTGGATTTGATTGGAATATCGGCATTAATGGTGCTGGTATGGTGATTTTTAATACCAAGGACTTCGATAAACTGCCTGTCCGATTTGAACCAGATGCTAAAACTGCTGGAACAACACAGTATATAGGTATCCCTGTTAGTGATATTATCGATGGTGTGGACGCGACAGCGAATGCTACGATATTGCTAAGTAATAAGCGTTTGCCTGTGTCTGTAGATGCAAGCATGACTACAGCAGAGGTTCCCTTGAAAGGTCGGTCGGTAAGACGTAAAGTCAAAACGGTAATCAATGGACGCACTATTTTTGTCGATACAAACAATTCATCTGCAGATTTTGAAGTTAATCTAACACCCTCACCTCGTAAATGGAATTAACAATGAACAAGAAATTAATAATAAGTATTCTAATAGCGAGTAGTGTTGGAGCGTTGCGTGCACAGACTACAGCTTTTGAACTGGAGCGGTTTAAAATACAGGAAGTTGGGCTGAAAAGTGCCAATGCCTCTTTATTGAATACCAATGATTTTCGAAATTTAGGAAATACCAGTGTATTCTATAATCAGAAAAGTGGTGACTTTAAACATCCTTTACTAGCTTCGGAAAGTCGTTTTGGTGGTTTCGAAACGGAACGTTTTCAGGAATTAAAAAATTGGAAGCTATACGGTCGTTTTGGATTGGACTTTGGAAAGGATAAAAAAGTGAGTAATACCACACAGTTGGACCCCTTACGGTTGAATCCTTTTATCGTTGTTGACTCGTTGAGCGGAGACTGGAATAAACAGAATTATGCACTCGAAACGAAGATTGCTTCTCCAATTCTGAACGAACGGATTGCCTTTGGACTGGGGTTTGATTATAAGGTGTCTACTGGAGCTAGACAGCGGGATCCTAGGCCGCTGAGTACCAGTAATAATCTGGTGTTGACTCCTGCGGTAACCTATTTTTTGAATGAACAAAATGCGATAGCTCTTAATGGACGGTATGAATACTTTGTTGAAGATTTAAGTGTATCTAATGTTAATAAGACTACCGTACATAATATGTATAAGCTTATCGGGGTTGGTGAATATGTAGGAAGTAGCCCAACTTTTATCGGTACTAGCGAGATTTCGAGAAGATATGTTGGAAATAAGTTTGGAGGAGCTTTGCAATATGTTTTTAAAGGTGAATCGTTTCGCTTCTTTGGAGAAGGTTTTGTGAATCATAATGCCGAGCGTGCTAAAGATGGGAGCACCAATCCTCAAGAAGCAGGTAAGCATGAATATTGGGAATACGGGGCAAATGTTGAAGCGGTCTATAACCAAGATCTTTCTATGCACAGGCTTGGATTTTCCTGGAACCAGAAAAATGTCGATAATACCGAATACCACCAATATCAAGATGTTGATACCAGACAGTTTGTTACGTTGTTTTCAGCGGTGTTTAACACAAACCTAGTGACCAATAGTAACGTTTCCTATGCATTTACGAAGTGGAAAGGTGAGGCAATAAATTGGGATTTAGGACTGAATGTTATGTATGCGGGTTGGGATAATAAGTACGCGATCAACCAGAGTCAGCAAACTGTTGATCGTCTGGGCTATGATCTGAGATTCAAGAAGTATTTCCAATTTCGTGATGCTTCTGTTTTTGCGGTAGAGTTAAGTCCAGGGTATAGTCATCATATCGATTCCGAATTTAGGTATGATGAAAAGAGCTATTCCACAAATTTTGTGGCTAAGGATATTCTGTACCCTACGAATGCCTATTTGGTTGCCGACTATTTCAATGTTGGGGCAAGTGTACAGTATACGTTTAAGCCATCTAAAAATAATACCCAGTTATATATCAAGCTGTCGGAAAACTATATCAAGCCGACAGGGAGTAATGAATACTTTACCAAGTCACAATACCGTTTGAATTGGCAGGTTGCAGTAGGACTGTTGACATTTTAGGTGGCGTTGTTTATTTTTTTAAATTTGAATTCGATATGTATAATATAAAAAGGGTTGTAGGAGCGCTATTGTTGTCAGGAAGCTTGATGGCTAATGCGCAGGAGATAGAGAAGCCAAGTGTTAAATCAAAAACTTCTTTCGCAATTGTCGTTGATAAAGCGACTTACGAAGCGGTAGGTCCCGAGATTCGTGCCTACAAGCAGGTTGTGGAAAAAGATGGGCTGGGGACTTATATCATCTATGATGATTGGCAGTCACCAGAAAAGATTCGTCAAATATTGCAAAAACTACATCAGGATAAAGGTGCCCCATTGGAAGGAGCCGTGTTGGTTGGTAATATTCCGGTGCCTATGATCCGTGACGCCCAGTTCTTGACTTCGGCATTTAAAATGAATCAAAAAATAAGATGGGACAAATCTTCAGTGCCTTCCGATAGGTATTATGATGATTTTGACCTTAAGTTTGATTTCTTGAAACAGGATACCGCAAAAGGTAAGGAACACTACTTCTATTATAGTTTACGGCCAGATTCAAAACAATACATTGATATGGACATCTATTCAGCTCGTATCAAACCTCCCGTAGCCGCTGGTGAACAGATGGTTCCTAAGATTAAAGACTACTTGAATAAATTGATCACGCTACGGTCAAAAAGTTACCCATTGAATGATATGCTGGTTTCTTATGGACATGGGTATAATTCGAATTCGGTCAATGCCGTCTCGGGCGAAGCTCTAGCGTTGAAATCACAATTGCCACATCTTTTTAGACCAGGAGGGTCTATCAAGTTTCTCAATTTTAGAAATGCTGATTTCATGAAGTTTAATCTATTGTCCGAACTGAAAAGAGATGGGTTGGATTTTGCCTATATGACAGGGCATGGTACACCTACATTGCAGTTGATTAACGGCTATCCGCTCGTGTCCAATCCGCAACCTTCAATGGAGAATGTTGCCCGTTATCTACGGTCAAAAATGCGTGATGCCAAAGACGATGGAAGAGATGTAGAGAAAACAAAAGAAGGATTTAAGAACTCTTTGGGGGTATCAGATAAATGGTTTGAGAATATATTTGATGCCAAAGTAGCAGAAGATGATTCTATTTTCAATGCAAATCTAGATGTGCAGATTGAGGATGTGCGCAATGGAGGTATTCAAGCAAAGCTTGTCTATTTGAATTCTTGTTTGACAGGTTCTTTTCATTTAGATAATTATATCGCCGGATATTATCCTTTCTCCAATAACGAAAACGTAGCAGCTGTTGCGAATTCTGTTGGTGTCTTGCAAGATTTATGGCCTGCAGAAATGATGGGCTTGTTGAACAAGGGGTATCGTGTGGGCAACTGGCTTAAGCATATCGCTTATCTAGAGACGCATGTGCTTGGAGATCCGACTTTCCACTTCGATTCTAAAGATAGCTATACCCTCAACGAGGCGGTGATGCTCAATAAAGATGTCACCTATTGGAAGAATGCATTGAAGGAAAATGATGCTGACGTACAGAGTTTAGCTTTAGTCAAATTGGTAGCCTTAATGCCGGAGAAGGAAAGTGCACCACTATTAAGAGATATTTATTTCAGTTCCCCGTTTGAGACCACGCGGATGGAAGCATTCCAGCTGTTACGTCAATTTGAGAATAAGGAATATATTGAGGTCTTACACGCCGCAAAAAATGATCCTTATGAGTATATCCGTCGTCGTGCAATATATGATCTAACGGATTTTGGATCAAATGAATTTGTTAAAGACCTGATCCAATTCTATGTTTCTGATCCGCATTCTGAGCGGGTTGCTTATCGAGTGAGATGGGCATTGCAGTTTATGGATCCAGTATTAGCGAAACAGGAAGTGAATACCCTAATCCGGGAGAACAAAGCAGTTCATAATGGTGTTGCTCTGGCAGACAAATTGGATAAAGACCTGGATTACTACGGAAAAAAACGCGATGATTTGATAAAATCCCTGCAAAATGAATCGCTTTCTGAGAAAGAAAAACTTGGAGAGGTTACTACTTTGCGTTTATACCGGCACCATGCCGCCGTACCTGAGGTAATCACATTGATAAAGGATGAAAAAACACCCGAAAGCATTCGTGTAGCAGCGTTGGAGGCATTGGGCTGGTTTACCTTGTCTTATCAGAGAGATAATATCATCAAAGGTTGCGATGAAGTACTGCTTTCCGATGCTCCACAAGGTGTAAAGGATGAGGCATTGAAGACGAAGAATAGAATTAGGGAAGCAACGCACAAGATCTAATAGTTTGTGTCGATGAGAACAAAATCGTGGCAGATCTGTTAAGTACAATGAGGAAAATAATAGTTAATGACCATTAAAAAAGTCGAATTTTTTACATATGAAACTTATAGAGATAACAAGCCGGATTGCTATTCGTGTCGAGACCGTATGGAACGCTTATAATTCGGTAGAGGATATTATGCAATGGAATCATGCTTCGGATGATTGGCATTGTACAAGCTCAATCAACGATTTGCGTATAGGGGGAAAGTTTATAAACAGGATGGAGGCGAAAGATGGGAGCTTTGGATTTGACTTTGAAGGTATTTATACCGAATTAATACCCTTTAAGAAAATTGCCTATACCATGACCGATGGTCGTAAAGCGGAGGTGAATTTTGAAGCACATGAAAGCTATACAAATATAGTGGTGCGTTTCGAACCTGAGCTTGAAAACCCGATAGAGATGCAGCAGCAAGGTTGGCAGGCGATATTGACTAATTTTAAAAAGTACGTCGAATCGGTTTATACGGTTTAATTTCAAAATACATAAAGAACAATCGCTGCCATTTATACGAAGTGGCAGTGATTATTCTTTTTAGGGGGGATTAATGCTGATGTGCCTCAAGCGGAGGTGTAATCATGATATGGGCTTTATAGGTTCCTTCATCCATCAGCCAAGGCATTCCTAAATTGTTGTGCTGATTAGAAAGACCGAGGTCCGCCGCTTTGGCGAATGGCACATAGATTACGTATCTTCTTTTAGCATCTTTAATCTCTCCTGTTTCCAAATTTACATCTTTAGCTGCACCCCAATAACCGTACAATGTGGATGGCGTCTGAGGTATAGACAGTTTACCCTCTTTAAATTCCTGTTCACGGATTTTATCTCTTTCTTTACGTTTACCCTGTGCTATCAGTTCGCGTCCCCGAGCCATCAAAGGCTCTAAACTCACCGGATAACAATAGGCGTAATACACCGACATCTTGTAGTCTGGTGCCAAACAGATATAGCCATTGCTCCCTTCTCGAAGCGTAACGAAGTTTCCTTCTTGGTCATATCCATATACCTTCGCTCCCTCTCTAAATTCGGCTGGAGCGGCCTGTACCGCAATTTTGATTTGAATTTCGGAAGCTAAAATTTTCTTGTCTTGTGCATGGATGTTGCCTATACCCGTCCAGAGTAATAGTACAGCGATTATCAATTTGTTCATTCTATAGTTAATCATTTAAAAACTCAATTTAATCTATTTATCGTTCGTTCTACTTCAATTTTCAATTCTTTGGTGGCCTTGGACTTTAATAGGGTTTGAAAGTTTGCCAAGATTGTCTCTCTTTTCCAAGAATGGCTAAAGGCCCCTAAGGCGGTAACGAATGCAACCCGTAGCTCAATAGGTTCCTGTTTATCATTTATTATGTCGAGTATGCCATCTATACCAGGGTGGTAATTGTGGGTTGCCATGAGTTGAACCAGGCGAATACGTTCTTCTTTAGGCCTAGTTTTGTCTTTTATCTGCTCCAGTGAGCTTTCAAGAATAGCAGGTTGTGTATATTGACTTTTTATGGATGCTATTTCTGTCTCTTGATGTAATCGATTACTGTTGTGCAAAGCCGTTGTCAGTGATTTTTCAACAAGGTTCCTGTCAAATACTTCAAATGTTGATTTTATATGCTGTTGGACTCGTCGTCTGGATTTGTCATTCATCCATGTTTGTGTCAAGGGGCCTATTAAAACGGTATCTCCTATTATTCCAGCATATAGCGTAGCCTGTTGCGCTATGAGCTCATATTCATCACTGAGCCCTGTCGATACAGCGTTTGTAAAATGTTTATCCTTGTGGATCGATAAAGCATGTAATGCCTGTAAGCGCACAGTACGATAAGGGGAGTTCTCAAAATACGGCATTATGGCTTCGGATGAGCTTGTATTGCTGGAGCTAAGTTTGAACAGCGCTAGCGTTTGGTAGATCGCATTGTCTTTCTTCAGCAATGACCGCCAATATTCGGGGTTATCTTCTTGGCTGAGTTTTGCATTTAGATTTTCCGTATCCTTATTCGCAAAATGAAACGTCGGATCTCCAAATAAATGACGTTCCAGGGTTAAACCCAAATTGTGAACATGCCCCCAGCGTAGTCCGTACGATAATAGGCCGCTAAAGTTTATGTCCGTAGGGGCTGGGCGAGTATTCGCCTGTACCGCTATGGTATTGCCTGAATTAAAGATATATTGCCTGGCGGTGTACTCCACCATGTTATCGAAAGCGCCTGCCGGTTGGGTGTCGAAGATAAGGTATAAAGGATAGGTGTCCAGTTTTTTAGTCGGAGTGGGTTGTGTACTAGAGCTACTGTCCGAACGAATTAAAAACAAATCAACCTCTTTACGTTGTAGCTCATTTAAGATTGAGGTGTTATTGTCCGTTTTAAAAGCTAATTGCTGTAAACCGTTAACCTGCTTTACTAAAAAAGGGAAGTATTCCCTGTAAGCTTTGAGTTCATCTTTCCAAGCGGTTGTACACCCATTATAGTAATTCCTATTTGTGGAACTAACGACATGGTCTAAGACATTGTCTCGGCGTGTGCGTGTTACTTTTAAAAGGTAATTATTAATTGCTTCATATGACTCATCATATTTTAAAGTAGGGTAGTAGATTCGTGCAGAGTAAAAGCTTGGATTGATGTCCTGCGGACTGCTCTCCTGTAATTTATAATAGTGGAGGTTGCTTTGGTTTGCATCTTGTTTGATGTATTCAAAATTGAGATGAAGGTCGTCATAAAAGCGGTCCGATGGAGTGGCAGTCACATGGCCTGAAAAATCATAAACCATAGGAATCGGAATGTTGCCAATAAAAACAGCGCCTTCCAGAGATTGTTTGGTTTTATGCAGCTTTATAAGCTCTTTTTTAATATCGTCAGGCCGATTGAATACCCCATGAATGATATAGGTCGGTATACCATCGCTCTCCACCGTTTTTTGATACGCTTTTAGGGCATCTTCGGTATGGGTATAGGTATCTTGATCCACGACTATTGCAAAAGCCTTGTTATTCGAGGCCAAGGTAGATTTTTCTATCTTTAGCTGTCCATATGCGATGGTTGCTGTAGAGAGCAGGACGAGTAGAGCGAGCAGAGACTTTTGCATTAGTTTATATTATTTAAAGTTCGACGGGCTTCGTCACGTAGCCTTTTTGAATGTCTGGTGTCTACCATTAACTCTTTACAGGCCGCGATAATCTCCTGTTTACGGTACGAATCCCGAAAACAGGATAGGGATTCGAGCATGGCAATCCGTAAGTCTATAGGCATCTTGCTGTTGCGGACGAATTCAAGATATCGGGTTACAGATGGATGATAGTGTATCGTTCGTAAATCCGTTATTCCCTGTCGTTGACTATCTGGCTTAGTATCAAAAATGTTCTTGTCAATCTCTAAATAGATCCCTGTAAACTGAGTTTCATAAAACTTTTCTTTTTCCTTAACCTTGTCAACAAAACTGTTGGTCGTCATAAAACGTTGCTCAGCGATGTTTTTGATTAAATCTTTATTGAATACATAGAGTGCCATATTTATAGCGGATAGTGTGCCCTCCGCGTGTTGATTGTCTATATAGGCATCTATTAGAGCAGGGATGAATATTGGATCTCCGATACGTGCGATGGCATTGATTACTTCTAGGCGGATGGACTCATCACTGTCTTTAATGCCTTTTGCAAATAGAGCGGATCTTGTTTCCCCTTCTTGTTGGTCGGCTAGATGTATGCAGGTATAACGTACTGTAGTATAGTTGGAATTGTCGTAGTATTGGGTGATCAGTTTAGGCAACCCGTCATAATTGTTAAGGGAGAGTTGGTTCAATAAGAAACTTTGGCCCTCTGGAGATTTAGCTTTTGACAAAGCCTCTACTAGTTTTTTATTGTTCTTTTCGTGTACAAATCTGCTTAATGTATCTGTAGAACTAATAGAAAAGGTAAATGTCGGGTCGCCGAAAAGGTGTGATTCAAGTGTATTATTCAGCTTGGCCCATTGACCGATATTCAGGCCCATGCCTAGAGATCCCATCAGGTATGTGGGATGACGATGTAGAGCTGGTTGTACGGTATTGGCCAATGCAGCTAATGCCGCACCTTTACTGAATGTAAACTGGCCTGC
Organism: Sphingobacterium sp.; assembly: GCA_031277715.1. Classification (GTDB taxonomy): domain Bacteria; phylum Bacteroidota; class Bacteroidia; order Sphingobacteriales; family Sphingobacteriaceae; genus Sphingobacterium. The sequence continues at coordinate 15,537 of JAITLW010000325.1, forward strand.
GTTATATTGCGCTTCGCTAAAATTTCCTATGGGGTTGTCCGCAAAAATACTCAACGTAACATTCGGGTGGATTGTGGAGACATCAGGGAGAGGATATTGACGAATAAAGGCTATATCTAAATCATGTCTTCTAAGCTGATTAATGGTTTCATCTTGTAGCAGACGTTGTTTGTCATCCTTGTAATTTTGGAACTGTGTGCTTGCTTTTGAAATCTGAGGAAATTGCTCTTCTAGAAAGTAGGACTGGGATGACCAAGTAGATAGTGGTTGATACGCGACATAAGACATGACCTGGTCAATACTGTTCTTGGATGCTCTGGCCTGTATTGCTTTGTTTAGATAAGTGGAGATCTGTTGATATTTGTCGTTTTTTTTGTCCGTAACAGTAAGGGGCTTGAGACGTGCAGAATAAATTGTTGACTTGATGCGGTTGGGAGAAGATAGTCCCAAATTGTAAAAAAATAACTGCGGGTTCGTTTTGCTCTGCTCCAGAAAATCGAAAGTCAATTCGAAATCATCATAAAAGCGGTCCGATGGAATAGCTGTTGATACGTTGGTAAGATGCTGTGCTTTAAGCACCATCGGAACTGGTATATCTCCAATAAAGATAACACCTTCTATTTTGGAGGTTTCATATAGCTTCTGCAACTCTTTTTTTAGTTGTTCCGGGGTTTTCCAATCATGGTAAACAATCAATGCGGGTAGCTGTGTTGATTCAATAACATCGCGGTAAGAGAGAATCTCTTTTTGACATTTTTCAAAGGTGCTCCTGTCTGTAATGATAGCGAAAGAACGGTCTGTTATTTCGAGGGTAGCAGGTATGATTTCCTGGGCCCTAACTGTATTCAAGATAGATAGATACGAGACTAAAAGAATGAGGAACAGTTTGTGTGAAGCCTTCATAGTAAAAATTAAGACTAAAGGTAAAACCAGAAATAACTGAAAATCGGCAAATATCAGAAGCAAATATAAGCTGAAATTCTTAATAGTGGGTCGGAACAAACCCACTAAAAACTAATTCTATTGTCAAATTATGTCTCTAATCGGGCTCGGAAGAGCTTTGATCCGTTTCCTGCAGTTTGGCCAATAAGGCATTAACCTCTTCTTCTGATGAAGTTAGTTTCGCTTTGCAGATCAGGATTAACTGAGAGGCCCTTTTTATTTTGTCCGCTAGTTCATCCACATTGACATCTCCCGTTTCTATTTCTGAAACGATCTGCTGTAATTCGCTGAATGCGTCCTTGTATGTATAGTTTGACTCCATGTGTTACTAAGTTTTTGAGATGATTTTGCTCGATAATATGCCGTTGGCATAGCTCGTCTCTATGATATCGCCCTCATTAATCTGTTCTTTTGAGGTGATGGCCCTTCCGTTGATTCGTGTGATACTAAACCCCTTTTTTAAGAGAAGCTGAGGGTCTGCCATATTGATAATACGGGAGATTCCTTCCAGTGCATTTTGTTGCTCTTTTAGAATATGTTGACCATATAGTTTCAATTGCTGAGATATCAGTTGTATCTGATGTCCCTCGGATGTAAGTTTCTGCTTACTGTTCCAGGATAGTACTTGTGCCGATTCCGTAAGTTTTTTTCGGTGTAGTGAAAATAACTCTTGAGCAAGAGAAATAATACTTTCCTGTGCTTTTTCTACGGGGATCGAAAAGTTGTGAAACTTCTGGATTAGAAAGTCGGCGAGTTCACTCGGGGTAATCGCATTTTTGTAAGCCACCATTTCGCTGACTGTTTCATTGGTCGAATGTCCTATGCCCGTCAATACGGGGATGGGGAAAATTGCGATTGCTTTGGACAGTGCGTAATTATTATAACTCGAGAGTCCGACTTCACCGCCACCACCTCGGATGATAGCAACGGCATCATATTTTTCAAGATGATCCGCAATAATAGCAAGTTGTCGGATAATTGATGGAATGGATTTATCTCCTTGCAAAAGAGCGGGGTAAAGCGTTGTTTCAATTTTATATCCCCACGGGTTGTGTGTTATGATTTTAAAGAAATCGGATAGACCTTTGCTGGTTTCAACCGAAATTATAGCTAGCCGTTTGGGGAGCAGGGGGAATGTTAATCGTTTGTTGGCATCGAATAGGCCCTCTTGTTGTAGCTTAGCTATACTTTCCTTTTTCTCTTTTTCAAGTTCACCCAGAACGAATGTGGGGTCGATATCTACTATGCGTAAACTGAGCCCATATAAGGGGTCGTAGGATACCCCTGCTTGAAATAATACAGTTATACCATCTCGTAAAGGCTCATTGAGCAATTGAATAAATTGCGCGTTAATTCGTTCAAAATCTGTCTTCCATAGTATAGACCGTATTTCTGCGACTATTTTACCGTCTTTTTTCTCGACGAGTTCAGGATAGCAATGTCCGGAATGCTTATAATGGTTGAGTTTGTTCATCTCTGCTTTTATCCAATACAAGCTCTTGTAACGCTCTGCAATGGTTCGCTGTATGCTTTTCGTTACTTCTAGGAGGGAAAAAATAGTTTTGTCTTCAACCACTTCAGGCATGAATCAAAGGTAAATAAAAACTTTGATGTATAGCACAGGGATCAGCAAGGGGACAAGTTTGGAACGCCTTATTATTAAAAAGGTAATTAACTGGGATTTAAATCGTAGATAAGACGGATATTATTCGGATATATCCGAATGAAGTCCCTATTAAGTCCGAATAAAGTCCCTGTTAAGCCCCTATTAAATATAGACATGATACTTCTTTGGTACCAATCAGTACCAAGCTTACTGAAAGCATTTATTCGGTGAATGAAAGGTAGTTTCTTTATTAATGTTGCGGTTTTGTGCGGTTTTTACATATATTTACTTTAGAAACTTATTGTCATGAATCAATTATCAATAAAACCCTTTGGGCTTCTCCTATTTTTTCTACTGTGTATAGGTTTAGTCAATGCACAGTACAAACAAACTGTTCTAAATAAAACACAGCTGTTATTTAATAAAGAGCATGCTGTTCCTCTGGGGCGTCTGGACGAAACAAAGATTGCAGTTGTAACTCCTGATTTGCAGAAATACTCGACCTTTATTCAGCAACTGGAGCGTTACGCTGATATTGCTTCCTTTGATTTCTCCAAGTATGATGAACAGACAAAATACTTCAATACGATTATTGTAGCAGGGACAGAGACAGACCTTAGCAGAGAGATGTTGTACATGCTGAGACAGTCTTTGGTCAATCGCAAGAATATTATTCTTTGTCGATTTCAGGACGCAGGAAGGAGCCTGCCTCAATGGTCGCCGTTATTAGGGGGACGCGTTACGGAGCTTGGCTATCCGTCCTTTTCTGAAATGGCGCAGCGAAATATGGCGATGAGTGTCTTCGGTGGATTGGCGATTACGGAAGGCAATCTGGGTAATCGAACGGAGCAGACCCGACTACAGTATACACTAGGAGAGGGATCAGGACTTGATATAGCGAAGATGACAAAAAAAATAGACCTTATTGCCAGCGAGGCTATTCGTGAGAAGGCAGCGCCCGGGATGGTGGTCATGGCAGTCAAGAATGGACAGGTTATCTTCGAAAAAGCCTACGGTACGCATACCTATGACAAACAAAGACCGACAGTAATAAACGATATCTTTGATCTCGCTTCGGTGAGCAAGATTGCAGGGACTACACCTGTCATTATGCAGCTTCAGGAAAAGGGAATTATCAACTTGGATAGTACAATGGGACATTATTTATGGCAAGCTAAAGCTAGCAATAAGGCGAATATCTCGTTGCGTACGGTTTTGCTGCATGAAGCCGGTTTTACTCCTTTTATTCCTTTCTATCGCCATTTGAAACAAGGGGATCTCCAAAAGACTCCTTCTGAGACACATCAAACGAAAGTAGCGGACAAAGCGTATTTGATAAATAATTATTACAGGGATGTAATGTGGCCCGAGATGTTGAGCTCGGCCGTCAAACCGATTGGTGATTATGTGTATTCAGATATCAGTATGTATGTGATGAAAGAGATCGCAGAGCATGAGACCGCTATACCTATGGACGAATACGTACAGCAGATACTATATCGGCCTATAGGAATGAAGACAGCGGGCTATAATCCCAGAGAGCGATTCGAAAAATATAGAATTATTCCTACGGAAAATGATACTTCTTTTAGAAAAGTGTTGTTGGAGGGATATGTACATGATCAGGGAGCTGCAATGGCAGGTGGGGTAGCTGGACATGCGGGATTGTTCTCGACGGCCAATGACCTGGCTATCTATGGTCAACTTTTGCTCAATAGGGGGGAGTACGGTGGTACACGTTACTTTAAGCCGGCTACGGTCGACTTGTTTACCTCCAAACAGTCCAAAACTAGCCGTAGAGGATTAGGTTTTGATAGAGCAGATTCGGATCCAAAGAAAGAATATCCTTCCAGATTGGCTAATGCCTCTGTTTTCGGACATACAGGATACACGGGTACTTGTATCTGGGTCGACCCGAAGCATCAGCTGACCTATATATTCTTATCTAATCGAGTGCATCCGCAGGTTTCAAATAAGTTGTCGGATCTGAGCATACGAGGTCGTATGTTGGATGCGATCTACGAAACTATAAACGAAGCGAAATGAAAAGTGTATTGAGCTTTCTATGCCTGTTCGGGTTCGTCGCCGTAGGATGGGCCCAAGACTATGAAGAGGTCCATCGTCGGATTTTGGTTGTTGATGGGCATAATGATGTGATTATTACAAGTATTTTGAAGGGTAAGGATATCGGCAAGCGTCTGCAAAGCGGACATACCGATATTCCTAGGTTGATGGAAGGCGGTGTCGATGTGCAGGTTTTTGCTGTCTGGTCGGATGATAAACGTTGGCGGAAGGGTGCTTTTAGGCACGCAAACGATCAAATTGATGCGCTAGAGAGAGTAATCGCCCAGAATCCGGATCGAATAGCATTAGCAAAGGGGGCAGCAGATATCGAGCAGATCTATAAGGAGGGAAAAATAGCCGCTTTGATAGGTGTTGAAGGTGGCAATATGATTGAATCAAGTGTCTCCAATCTGGAAAAACTATATGATCGGGGAGCTCGTTATTTGACATTGACCTGGAATTATAACCTGCCTTGGGCAACTGCCGCCGCTATTGAAGATGGAAAGCCGCTGTCTCAGCAGCGTGGGCTGTCGAGGAATGGGAAGGCCATAATTCGAAAAATGAATGAATTAGGAATGATGGTGGATCTGTCGCATGGTAGTAAAAAGCTGTTTTATGACGTGTTACAGGTCAGTACAAAACCGATTTTAGTGTCACATAGTAATGCCGCCGCGCTCACTCCACATTCTAGAAATCTGGATGATCAGCAACTGGAAGCATTGAAGAAAAATGGGGGTGTTGTTGGCGTTAACTTTTACGCAGGATTTTTAGATGCGGATTATGAAGCCCGACTAAAAGAGGCATATATAAAACATGTAGGGCCGATAAATAAAGAAGTATCTACTTGGGAGCAGTTTGCAAAACTCACAAAGGAGCAACAATATGAGGTGACGGCTCCGTTGTCCAAATTATTGGATCATATCGATTATCTGGTAGAGAAAGTTGGAATAGATCATGTTGCAGTTGGCTCGGATTATGATGGTATAGAAGCTCCTCCGCAGGATCTAGAGGATGTTTCCAAATTACCCAATCTGACCAAAGCTTTGCTGGAACGAGGCTATAGTGAAGAGCATGTTGCTAAGATCATGGGATTGAATTTTTTACGTATCCTGAAAGAAAATGAATAACTGATGATACATCAGATGTCCTCCTTTTCCAGTCGTGTCAGCTCCTCGTAGTTGTTGTTCAATCGTTTTAATAGGAAGCCATATATAACTTTAAAATAGAGTTTGTAGAGCCAAACGAACAGTAGGCCGAATGCGATGAACAGAATAGACACCAGGATGATAAAGAATAGCATACTGCCCCATGCTTCTCCTTTAATGTATTCTTTGGCAATCAGCTGAATAAGCTGTAAGCCGAAAGCAGCGTAAGCTGCCAGAAGGTTAAAGCGAATATACCGATGGGCGTTGTTTCGTACTGCTAAGATACTCTCCATAAGTTTGCGCGTATTATTGGTGCTTTTTATCTGTACGAGTAACGTGTAAAACTGAAAGATAAAATAGAAGATACAGGCGTAAAATACGATATTATAGATACCGTCAGTGATTTGGAAAAAAAGCGAATCTTCTTTTTCTACCGGCAAGAAAAGAGAGAGCGCCATCCATAGCGTAAATTCAAGGCAACAGATAAAGAATATCCATCGAACGATAGAAGAAGAGCTGCGGCGTAACATGACGCGAATCTCGCTACTGTCAATCTGTGGGAATTGTTTGTCCGTGTTCCAGTGCTTTTTTAATAAATCTAATCCATCCATTAATAACCTCCATTCTGATCTATCATGTTTTTCAATTTTGTTTTTATCCGGTTCATTTTGACGCGCGCATTGACTTCGCTGATACCCAAGGTGTCTGATATCTCGGCGTAATCTTTGTCTTCGAGGTACATGTACACTAATGCTTTTTCGATGTCATTGAGTTGCCGAACAGCGGTATAAAGTGTTTTTAATTGTTCTTCCTGTTCGGTGTCATACTCTTCGTAGCGTATATTCTGTAACGAATTATCCCAGTCTACGGTTGTGATTTTTCGTTTCGTACCCCGATATAGGGAGATCGCCGTATTCAGCGCTACGCGATAGGCCCATGTTGTAAATTTGGCCTCGCCTTTGAATGTCGGATAGGATCTCCAAAGCTGAATGACCATCTCCTGAAATAGATCTTTGTGCGTATTCAAGTCCGTAGCATATAGCTTACAGATCTTGTGAAGGATGTTTTGGTGTTGTTCCAAAAGGCCCACAAATTCTATTTCCTTGTTTTTGTTCATTCGCGTATGCTGATATGTCGAAATTAAGAAGATATTGTTACATGTAATGTAAGGTTTTTACTAATTTAGCTCAATGGCTAAGTCAAAATCAGCATATTTCTGTCAGTCCTGTGGGTACGAATCCCCAAAGTGGATGGGACAATGTCCATCTTGTAAACAGTGGAATTCTTTTGTGGAAGAAGTAGTTACCCCCACTTCATCGAGGGTGCCGGAATGGCGTAGTACTACAGGAGGTACTACTGCTACGAAGCGGACCAACAAAGCTGCTATCATCCATGAGATTGTTTATTCTGAAGAACAACGGATATTAACACCGGATAAGGAATTTAATCGAGTATTGGGAGGAGGGATTGTCCCGGGCTCCTTAGTGCTCATTGGCGGAGAGCCGGGCATCGGTAAGTCTACATTGATGTTGCAATTGGCACTGTCCTTACCTGCAGTAAAGACGCTTTATATCTCGGGAGAGGAGAGCGAACAACAGATCAAGATGCGTGCAGAACGTTTATCTCAATCGTCGAAAGCAAACTGCTATATCCTTACTGAAAGCAGTACGCAGCATATATTTAAACAGATTGAAGTGGTAAAGCCTAATGTTGTAGTGATTGATTCGATTCAGACTCTGCACTCGTCACAGATAGAGTCTGCTCCAGGTTCGGTTTCACAGGTTCGTGAAGGTACAGCAGAGTTATTACGGTTTGCCAAAGAAACAAATACTCCTGTATTAATTGTCGGACACATTACGAAAGACGGTTCTATTGCAGGCCCCAAGGTACTGGAGCACATGGTAGATACCGTGCTGCAGTTTGAAGGAGACCGAAATCATGTGTATAGAATATTACGATCTGTAAAGAACAGGTTTGGTTCGTCATCCGAATTGGGTATATATGAGATGCAGGGGGCTGGGCTTCGAGAGGTGTCGAATCCTTCGGAGATTATGTTGTCCCAACGGGAAAGCCCAGTGAGTGGGGTAGCGGTAGCCGCCATGCTGGAAGGGGTGCGTCCGTTGATGATTGAGGTGCAGGCTTTGGTGAGCAATTCGGCATTTGGGACGCCACAACGTACAGCTACGGGCTTTGATAGTAAGCGGTTGAGCATGCTACTGGCGGTGTTGGAAAAACGGTTTGGCTTTCGCCTGAGTGCTCAGGATGTGTTTTTAAATATAGCTGGTGGACTTCGGGTAGAGGATCCGGCGATTGATTTGGCGGTGATAGCCGCACTGATATCGTCACAGCAGGATATCCCATTGCCTTCTCAGGTTACTTTCGCAGGAGAGGTAGGCCTATCTGGAGAAATACGTGCTGTAAACCGTATAGAACAGCGTATTGCAGAAGCGGAGAAACTTGGGTTTGACGGAATATTTATTTCTAAGTATAATGTGAAGGGGCTGGACGCTAAAAAGTATAATATCGCCATTAGACCTATGGCTACTTTAGAAAATCTCTTTAACGCTCTTTTTGGATAAAGGAAAGGTGCGTGTGATAAAAAGGGAGATATTTATAATATCTCCCTTAATTTTTTCTTTAGATCTTCGCCGTGTAGGTTCCGTCCAATAATAATACCGTTGGGGTCCACAAGAACGTTTTGTGGAATTGCCTTGATACCGTAAGGAATGGAGGCGCCATTGTTCCAGTATTGCAAATCTGAGATGTGCTTCCAGGTCAGGTTGTCGTCTGCAATTGCTTTTTTCCAAGAGTCAAACTCGCGGTCAAATGATACTCCAAGTATTTCAAAATTGCGGTCTTTGAATTCTGCATACGCAGCTACCAGATTAGGGTTTTCTGCACGGCAAGGAGGACACCAAGAAGCCCAAAAGTCTACTAGGACGTATTTCCCTTTGAGATTTTGTAGACCGTATGGATTGCCTTCCAGATCAAATTGTGTAATTCCAGGAGCTTTTTTGCCAATAGCTACATTGGACAGGTTTTTAAGATAGCGCTGGAATAGCTTACCTTCATTTGTTTTTTTTACACTCTTGTCGAGGGTTTTGAACAAGGCTTCCATTTCTTTGTAGTCCGGATCATAGCCGCCCACACGCTGGATAAGCCGGATTGTCTCTGTCTGAGATGGATTTGCTTTGATCTCTTTTATTAACTCATCTTTGGATTGTGCGTTCAAAAGAAACGGGACAATGCTCAAGAATAATGCAAGTAGTCTGTTCATGATGTAACTGTTTTATTCAAACTTAGTTAAAAAGCATAAATTATTCAATCTGTTTTCTTCGATAGGTTTGTTCGCCGTCGGGATACTATAGCTTTCAAATCAGCTACCGTGACTTCCAAAATAAGGCTTAAAAGACTTGCTAATAGGTTGTAATATCTACTCCTCTTTTCGTCTTCTTTGGTGTCCTGTATGTTAAAATGATTTTAAAATTATTTTTTAATTGCACTTTTATTTACGAAAAGCTCATATTATTGTTAAATTTGCTATTCACGATTTATCATATTTATTACCTCATAAATGGCAAGATTAAATTTATTAGAGGAAACACGCTTTGAAAAAGTACCTGTAACGGTATATCCAAGTCAAAGTGATGCTTCTATTCATGTTGCAAATCGTATCGCTTCACTGATTAAAGAAAAGCAAGCAAAAGGCGAGAAAGCTGTACTAGGTCTAGCAACAGGAGCAACACCTGTTAAAGTTTATCAAGAACTTGTTCGTCAACACAAAGAAGAGGGTTTGAGCTTCCAGAATGTGGTAACCTTCAATTTGGATGAGTACTTCCCGATGCAGCCTACTGCTGATCAGAGTTACGTTACATTCATGAAGAAAAATCTCTTCGACCTGATTGATATTCCTGCAGAAAATATTAATATTCCTGATGGGACAATAGATATCAATCAAGTACAGGCGTACTGTGAAGCTTATGAGCAGAAGATTTCAGCGCTTGGAGGATTGGATATTCAATTGTTAGGGATTGGACGTACAGGACACATCGGGTTTAATGAACCTGGATCTGCTCCAAACTCGGGTACACGCCTAGTGACATTGGATGATTTGACACGCCGTGATGCATCTCGTGGATTTGGAGGTAAAGAATACGTGCCTACGAAAGCAATTACTATGGGGGTCGGAACAATCTTTAAAGCAAAGGAGATTGTCCTGATGGCATGGAATGAGAATAAGGCGGAGATCGTTAAGAAAGCCGTCGAAGGAGAGATGTCTCCAGAGATTCCTGCGACTTACTTACAGTTGTCTAATAATGTCGAGTTTATATTGGATGAAGGTGCCGCGTCATTGCTAACCCGATTCGATACGCCATGGTTGGCACACGATGTTGTATGGACCGAGTTTTTGACTAAAAAGGCAGTGGTCTGGTTGTCTCTAAAATTGAACAAAGCAATTTTAAAGCTGACTGATGAAGACTATAACAATAATGGTATGGCAGAGCTTGTCACTGAACAAGGTCCGGCATATAATATTAATATCAAAATCTTTAACGAGTTACAGCGGACAATAACTGGATGGCCAGGGGGAAAGCCTAATGTGGACGATACAAACCGTCCAGAGCGAGCTGAGCCTGCTCATAAGAATGCGATCCTTTTCTCGCCACACCCGGATGATGACGTGATCTCCATGGGAGGAACTTTCATCCGTCTAGCGGATCAGGGACATAACGTACATGTTGCTTATCAAACATCTGGAAATACTGCTGTTTGGGATGATGATGTGTTGCGTTATTTGGAATTCGTACAAGACTTTGCGGTAGCAATTGATGACGATCAAGGTATTACAAGTAAGATTTACACAGAGGCAAGAGAGTTTTTCAAAACGAAGAAGCCGAATCAGGTCGATCCTGAAATAATCCGTACTGTAAAGGGATTAATTCGTAAGGGTGAGGCTATTGCCGGGGCTCGTTTTGTGGGCTTGCCAGATGAGAATATTCATTTCCAGAACCTACCATTTTACGATAGAACTAAATTCTCTAAAGAGGTGTCTTTTGAAGATGATATCGTACAAACGATGGAATTACTTCGTAAAGTAAAACCACAGCAGGTTTTTGCGGCTGGAGATTTTGCTGATCCACATGGAACGCACAAGGTTTGTTTTGACATTCTTTTAGAGGCTTTATTGCGTCTACGTAAAACAGATGAGTGGACAAAAGACTGTTGGTTGTGGTTGTACCGTGGTGCATGGCATGAGTATCCAATCCATGAGATTGAAATGGCTATTCCGCTTTCTCCACAAGAGGTAAAACGTAAGCGTTTAGCAATCTTTAAACACCAGTCACAGAAGGATGTTCCTGTATTCCCTGGAGATGATCCTCGTGAATTCTGGGTGCGTGCTGAAGACCGTACAAGCGATACAGCAGCTTTATATCATAAGCTGGGGCTTGCAGACTATGAAGCTATAGAAGCATTCGTACGTTGGAAGTTTGATTAATTAGTAATACATTAAATAGTAAGAGCCGGTGTGTGTAAACATGCCGGCTTTTTTTTTGAAAGTTTTGTTGTTGTGCTTGGGATTAAACGATGAGTAATGACTCAAATTTCGGATTATTAATCTTTTTGTCGGATTTTTTATTTTATGACCGGAAGGGTAGCTCTATTTTTGCTTCAATTTAGAATAAGTATAAATTAAATCAAATATGAGAGCTAAACTGTTTTTTGCATTGATGGGGACACTGGGAGCCTGTTCTTTAGCAAATGCACAAACAACCGTGAAAGGACGGGTTATCGACGCTAAGGGACAGTCTGTTCCAGATATCAGTATATCGGCAGGTAATAGTTATACGAAAACTGATAAAAATGGACAGTTTCAATTGTACGTGGCTCAGAAGGGAGCTTTTGAACTTTTATTTGGAGGGGTCGGTTTTGAAAAGAACCGTATGACCGTTGTGCCAAGAGGAAGTGAAACATTGTTAACCGAGATAACCTTACACAAAGGGAATAACACGATTGATCAAGTGGAGGTTAAGGGATATAATTCGGTGAATAATAAGACCGTTGGTGTGGCGAAATCTGGAATTCAGGATAAGGACTTGCCTCAGTCAGTCCAGATTATCAATAAACAGGTGATTGCTGATCAGCAGATCAATACTTTAGGCGATGCTTTAAAAAACGCGAATGGTATTGCGCTGGGAGCGAACCGTGGTGGTGTCGGAGAAAATTTTTATGCTCGGGGTTATAGTCTGGGAGCAAACAATATTTTCAAAAATGGCGCAAGAACTAATAATGGCGGACAGATAGAAGCTAGTACGCTAGAGTCGGTTGAAGTTCTTAAAGGTTCTGCCGCTATGTTGTACGGCGGAGTTACTGGTGGTGCGGTTGTGAATTTGGTTACTAAAAAGCCCAAATTTGACCTTGGTGGGGAGGTGTCAATGCGCTACGGAAGTTGGGACAGATACAAACCGACGTTGGATATATATGGACCGTTGTCCAATAAGGTAGCTTTTCGCTTTGTTGGAACGGGCGAGTCGGCAAATAGTTATAGAGATGTAGTTACTTCAGATAGGGTATATGTGAATCCTTCTGTACTTTATAAAATTTCCGAACGGACGGAGTTAAATGTGAATTTTGATTACTTGAAGGCAGATTTTACACCTGATTTTGGTGTAGGTTCGGTAGAAGGTAAATTGAACGATGGGGTCGGAAGAAGTACCTTCCTTAATGTGAATGGTGCATTTAATAAGACAAATTCAACGAATGGACAGGTGGCTTTAGATCATAATTTTAATGCAAACTGGAAAATTAGCGCAATAGCAAGTCTTCAAAACTATAACCGTAATTATTATGGTTCTGAACGTCTTCAGGCAAATGCACAAGGATTAGCTCCGCGGGCGTTGAGTAGAAGTCAGACGGAAGAGTTTACAAAGAATCAGCAAATTAATTTAACAGGAGCTTTTAATACTGGAGGTATTAAACATCAAGTGTTGTTAGGAGGAGATGCAGATCAGGCAGCAACCAAAGCTTATGCTTATGATATCTTCGCAGGGTTAGATGATCCAACTAAACCAAATACAGCATACGATATAATCGATGTTTTCGATCCTTATAAAGCTGGCATGAGGCAAGATATTCCTAACACGACTTATAACAGCTGGACTAAAACAAATGTTTATCGATATGGTGCGTTTGTACAGGACATGGTTGCGCTTTCTGAAAAATTTAAAGTGCTTGCCGGGGTTCGCTTTACGTATCAGCGTACACCATATTCTGATAAGTTCGATTATGCAAATAATACTCTGACAACACAGATTCCCAAAGATTTAGCTAACAATGATGTTCCAATAAAAGAAGACAAAGCATGGTCTCCTAAATTTGGATTGATTTATCAGCCACTTACGACAACTACAGTCTATGTGAGTTATACGAATAACTTTACATCAAATACGGGATATGACGTGAATTACCAACCGCTGGCTCCTTCTATTGTCGACCATTATGAGGCTGGAGTTAAGAATGATTTCTTTAAAGGAGCGCTTTCTGCCAATTTAACTTTGTATCGTATTAATAATAGCAAATTCGCACAAATGGCCTTGTTCGGTGCAAATGGTGAGGGCAATGGCGATACCAATATGAAAGAGTTTTCTGGAAAAACAGCTTCCGATGGAATCGAACTTGATATTACAGGACATCTACTGCCTGGACTTGATATTATGGCGGGGTATGCCTATAATTTTATGCGTTATACGGAGACATTGCCTATTTCACGGTATAAAGCTATGGTGCCGGATAAAAATGGCAATATGGTGGAGAAAATGGTCGAAACATCGGGTTCAGAGGAAGGTGTAAGGCTGGTCGGAACTACTGCACATACAGGAAATGCTACTGCTTTCTATACGATACAGAATGGAGCGGTTAAAGGGTTGAAATTTGGGGTTTCGGCTTTCTATACTGGAAAGCGTAATGCAGGTTGGAACAATTCCAAAATCAATATCGAAAAAGGAGAAAATAGATTAATTCCGGTCAATCCGTTCACTACTGTTGACGTATCGCTGGGCTATTCGATAGGACGTTTCAGCTTACTTGCTAAAATGGCAAATATAACCAACGAGCTTAATTATTTTATACATGAGAATTATTCGGTGAATCCTATTCCTCCTCGTAATTTCATGACAACATTGACTTGCAGGTTTTAGGTAAAACATGCCATAAACAAGAAAGGCTTTCATAATTAAATGAAAGCCTTTCTTGTTTATAATATATTTATGAAATTTTCAAATTCGGATAGAATATGAGCTCCTTCATTCGCGATTAGAAAAGTATACCGCAGAGAATTAGGGATAAAGCCAAAATACTTTTTGAATGCCGAAGTAAAATGCGTGGAGTGTTTGTAACCCGTCATTTGTGCAACGTCCGATATCCTGTAATCTCCTGTCAGTATCAATTCTTTGGCGTGTTCCATTTTCTTTTCCGTGATGTAATTCATCACTGTTTTACCAAAGTACTGTTTGAAGTGTTTTTTAAGATATTGCTCGTTGGTACCTACATGCTTTGCCAACTCGGGGATAGTGTAGTTTTTTGATAAATCTCTATGGATCAGATTTTTTGCTAGCACTATCTTGTCATAGTGGTTTTTGTTCGGGATGATCTCGTGCTTTTCGTTCTCAGCATAGAGGCCTTCGATTTGATGTACAACAATTTCGATTAATAGGGCCTGTATCCGTAAGCGGTTTAAATAGTTGTCATGGCGTATGTACGCCATGAGCTGATTGATAAGTAATCGGGTCCTGTTATCACTATTGGTCAATAGTCCATTACTAAAACGGAGGGTATCTTCTGCAAATTTTTTTCTAAAGTCATCTAATAGCTCATTAGAGATAAATAAGGCAATAGCAAGATGATCCTCATAAATGTTTTTCCATTCCAGTATTTCCCCTTTTTGAATAGGGTGGATAATATTTTCTCCCCCTCGAATTATATAGGACTGTTTCTGCAGAAAATAAGGACAGATGCAACTGTTCTCGTACGCAGGGAATAAGATGTTTAGAAACCCGTCTAATGGACTGCTCAGCTCTTGATTATTGGTGCCATGCAACAGCGCATAATGAATATCTAGAGAAGTAGAGGTCAATGAACATGCTACAGCGGATTCAGATTGAAATTCTGAGATTTCTGAATTTGAAGCTTTTTTTCCTGATTCCGTCATTTTGTTATTTAGAATACATCTAGATTTGCAGCACAAAGTTTTATTTAGACTTGTTCTAAAAACAAAAGTAAACTATTAATCTGAGATAATGAAACAAATTTACCTGTCGTTGTTTTTCGTAGTCCTTGTGACTTCGGTATTTGCACAAAAGACATTCACTGTAAATGGTAAAGTACATAAAGAAAGTGGAGAGCCGATATCTCATGTTACGGTTAAGATTAATGGCACATCTCTAGTATCGATTACTAATGAACAAGGGCGCTATTCCTTCTCTAATGTTCCTCAGGGAAAGTATACGATGTCGGTTTCTTCGGTCGAGATAAAAACCAAGACGTTGAACATTGATGTGAACAAAGATTATCCAGATTTACACATACACGTTGGGGATAAAGGCGATGTGTCTTTGGACGAGGTAAAAGTAACACGTAATACCGTAAAGCGCGAAATTGAGACCTCGGGCTTCGCAGTATCTATCATCGAAACTAAGGAAGCTTCTTTAAGAAATTTGACAACGAATGAATTGTTGAATCGAGCTGTTGGTGTACGTGTGCGCCAAAACGGCGGAGAGGGGTCACCTATTGAATATAACCTGAATGGAATGTCAGGAAGTACCATAGGATTATTTTTAGATGGGATTGAGATTTCTACTTATGGTTCGTCCTTTAATCTTAATAATATTCCTCCTGCTATGATTGAGCGTATAGAGGTGTATAAGGGCGTTTTACCTTCTCATCTAAGTGGTAATTATGTTGGAGGAGCTATAAATGTAATTATGAAAAAAGATGCTTCTGCAAATAATTTATCTGCAGCTGTATCTTATGGTTCTTTTAATACGTATCGGGCTGATGTCGGTGGATTGTATCGTAGCCAAAAGAATGGTTTGACTGTTAGAGCTTCAGGGTTTTATAGTCATTCGGATAATAATTATGAAATGTGGGGCAAGTTCTCTAAATATACATTGCCTAATGCACGTGTGGAAAGGTATTATCGGACTAAGCGACCAAATGATAAATTTGAGACTATTGGTGGACGGTTTGAGTTAGGGTTCACAGATGTATCGTGGGCGGATCAATTTTTCGTAGGCTATAACGTGTCTGATTCTCGTAAGGATATTCCACATGGCATTACCATGACTAGGCCCTATTTTGGTCGATTTAATGAATATCAGGCGCATGTTTTTAGCATGAACTATAGTAAGCGTGACCTTTTTGTAGAGGGGCTTTCACTCAACTTGAATGCGGTGCATAGTAGACGAAATACGTATCTCCAAGATACGGTGAGTCAGTTGTATAATTGGGACGGCACATTGTTGATGGCTCCGCCAAATGAAAAAGGTGAAGTAAAGCCCTTCCCTCATATGCCAGGAAAAGGACAGCAGGGAGATGCCGTGATGAATGATATTGATCGTACGATATCGAATGTTCGGACTAATTTGGCCTATCTTTTTCTGCCTGGCCATCGTTTATCACTCAATCATAAGTTCGAAAAAACAACCCGAGACGATAAGGATTTGCTTAATCCTGAGAAAGACAAATGGGTAACGCAAAATGATATCTGGACAAACATCTGGGCTTTGAATTATGAGATGGAGACTTTTAATAACAAGCTCCGGACAAATGTTTTTGGTAAATATGGTCTAACGAAGACTAAAAGTCGACAACCGACAGCGCTGGAAAATGGGGTGATGAATTATGAACAAAGCACTTCAACTAGAGATAATAAAGGCTTTGGCGCTACCGTATCTTATCAAGCGATTAAAGACGGGTTTATCATTTTGTCCGCAGAGAAGTCTTTCATTATGCCTACAGAACGACACTTGTATGGGGAGCCGGAAAATAATCTACTTCCTAATGCTGGGATTTTGCCTGAGGTAGCAGTCAATTATAATTTGGGAGGACGTTATGGTTTTCTGGAGTTTTCGGAACATAAGTTGAACTTCTATGCAAATGCATTTTGGCGTAATGGTTATGAAAAAATTATTCTCCAGACACGTGTAGATCCTATTATTGAAGGACGAGAAAACCAAGTTGAAGACATACAGGTGAGTCAATTTGTGAACTTGCCTAGAACCCAGACATTAGGTTTTGAGGGTGAGATTAACTATATCTATAGCAATAAATTGAATGCGATGGTTAACTTTTCGAAATTCAATTCGCTATTCAAAGTGAAAGAAGATGAAAGGGGTAATCCACATAGCCTGTATAATCTTCAAGTACCTAATGAACCTTTCTTTACAATGAACGCAAACGTTCAATATCGATTAAATAACATATTGCAAAAAAAATCAGTGGTGAATCTTCATTATAACATGGGGTATGTTGCACCATTTAGTACAATATGGATCGAGTCAGAGTGGTTTACTACACCAACTCAATTTGCACACGATTTTGGAGCAAGCTATCGTTTTCCGAAAGGAAACGTAGTAGTGAGTTTAGATGGTAAAAATGTGTTTAACGCGGAAGTATATGACAATTTTGGAGTCCAAAAACCAGGTAGAGCATTTTATATTAAATTGAATTATACATTAAATAACTTTATTAAATAGCATATGAAAACGAGATTATTCACGTCACTAGCTGTAGGAGCAGTGATTACTATGGGGGCATTAGCAGGATGTAAAAAAAGTGATGGACCGAATGGACGCTTAGAACCATCAGGGCCAGACAATCAGCCCAGGAAATATATTACGTTGACAGGGGCATTTCCTGATGATAAAGGTACTGCTGGAAATGGAGGGACTATGGCGTTTGCTATTACTCCTGAAGAGGCTATTAATCCCAATTTTGAATTGAATGTTTATAGTAGCGGTTATCCGCTTCGCTCACAGCGCACAGCAAGGGTACAAGGGTCTACAAATGGTAATTTTTTATATAACATACAGTATACCGGTACAGATGGAGGTATTTTTAATAAATATCGCGTCGATGGTGGAAAGGTTTTTACGGATACACGTGAAGAAATGAATACCGAACCCATTCTTGGTACAGCACCTCGATGGGTAGTTGCTGCGGAAGGTGTGGGGATAGGAGTCTATGCTTCTGCTAAAATCAAAGCCTCGGCTGAGGGAGCTGGTGCGGATTTTCTTGACGTAACCAGTACTGCTAAAATTGCAATTATGGATCTGAATGACCCTCAGGTCACGCGTCAAACTGAATTTACAATTCCTTTGACTGCAGAACAGACGAAAGCAGGTTATCAGATTGGTCGTATTGACGTACCCATTGTTAATGCCGCAAAGACAAAAGTCTTTATCGGCTGTAATTTGACAAGAACAGATGTGACAAAAAAATCGGGTATTAAAGATAATGTTCAGACGTGGAGTAGTGGAACTAGAGAGCTAGGAACAGCTACTTTAGTGGTGGACTATCCATCTCTAGCTAATCCTAAGTTAATATATGCAGATGCAGCTGTGAGTAAAGTCAATAATCATTCTTATCGCACAATGACGCAATATGTGGGTACTGACGGAAATGTTTATCAAGCAACAGCAACTTCTGGTTCACAGATTTTGCGTATTAATAAGTCGACAAATCAGTACGATAATGATTATAATTTTGATTTGAAAACTGCTTTAGGAACAAGTAATAGTATTGCTATAAGGGCTTGGAGATATATTAAAGATGGAGTTGCTATTGTGTTATATACTGAATCAAAAGTTGATGGAGGATATTTAGCGCTTGTTGATTTGAATGAAAGAAAGGCTACTCGCTTGACAACAGAAAATCAAAGTGATATTGGTTTTTCCGGTCGTTCTGCAAATGAAGCACAGGGTATAACAGCAATCACAGGTACATTTGGACAGTTTCAAAACATTGGAGTAGTTGGAGATAATATTTATGTACCAATGACTCCGAATGGTGTGGATGGTAACTTGTATGTAATTAACTATAAGACAAAAGCGGTGACAAAGGGAGCTAGATTGAAGAATCAATCGGGTAGTTTTTACATCGGCGCTTACTAAAATCTAATTACAGCATTAAAAAGGACTTTAAGTTTTGCTTAGAGTCCTTCTTTTTTTACTAAACATTATTTAGACTAAGAATAAATAATATATATTTGCAAAAAATAAAATAATATGTCTTCATCCAATTGGCCTAAAATTCGCAAATTTTTCAACGATATCCACCTATGGGGCGGATTGATTTCTGGTATTGTCGTACTGATTGTCTGTCTGACAGGAACCATCTATACTTATAATACAGAACTTCGAGAGGCAGCTATACCTCAATATTATAAAGTAGCTCCAGAGGGAGATAAACAAGATGTGGATACCCTGATTAAGCAAGCTAAGACATCTATAAAGGGAAAGGTAGTTGGCGTAAAAGTTCCTTTTGATACAGATAAGACAATATTTGCATTGTATAGTAAGCCTAAAAAGGACGAGGGCGATTCGGAAAAGAAGGAAGGAAAGAAAAAGGCCGAGGTTAATGCGGGAACCCCGGAAGCCAAACTTGCTAAGGGAGATGAGCCAGCATCGAAGGGAAAAGATACCAATAAGGTTGGTGAAGCGGCTGATGCAGGTGCTGGGAAAGAGAAAAAAGCTGCCCCAGCTGGTGGTGGACGTGGCCCTCGCGCCAATCAGATGGCTATAAACCCCTATACAGGACAGGTTATCGGTGATCCTTCGGATGAGAAGACGAAGACAGCTGCTCTGATGCAAACAATGTTCGGCTTGCACCGTTGGTTGCTTCTTAATGAGGTGGAAAAACCTATCATAGAAGGAGTAGAGAATCGTAAGTTGGGATCTTGGATTACAGGGACAGCTACGTTGCTGTTTTTGCTGGGGGTTATCTCTGGTATGATTATCTGGTTTCCGGCTAAGATGAGAGGATGGAAGAACGGCCTTAAAATAAAATGGTCAGCGAGATGGAAGCGTATTAATCATGATTTGCATAATACCCTCGGTCTCTATAGCTGTATTATTCTATTTCTAATGTCAGTAACAGGACCTTTCTGGTCATTTGAATGGTATAGGGCAGGATGGCAAAAGACCTGGGGAACCTACAAATCTCCAGATGCACCGAAGGAAGATAAGCCGGCATTGGTTTCTGTGGTGCCTATGGATGGAAAACAGCCTCTTACTATTGAGGAGACTATTTTGATTGTGAATAAACTATTGCCTTATGATGGAGATATTACAATCAATTTTGCAAAGGATAGTGTAGGTACCGTTGCTGTCTCGAAGAATCGCGTTGGTTTTTTCGCTCCTTCTGCTGGAGATAAATTGACGTTGGATCAATACAGTGGAACGGTATTGGAGAAGGATATTTTTAGAGATAAACCATTTAACGAGCGGGCCTCTGCATCGATTAAAGCATTGCATATTGGGGATATATACGGACCCTTTAGTAAGCTTTTATACTTCATAGCTTGTCTTATTGCGACCTCTTTACCAGTTACAGGTACGATGATTTGGATCAATAAGATGAAGAAAAAGAAGAAATAGCA
>JAITLW010000341.1 GCA_031277715.1 Sphingobacterium sp.
GATTACCCCAAATATCGTACCCACAAAACCAAGCATCGGTGCGATACCGGCAATGATTCCCAGGATATTAATATTTTTTTCCAAACGGGATACTTCAAGCTTGCCTGCATTTTCAATCGCTGCTTCAATATCCTTAATAGGACGTCCGACCCTTGTCAAACCTTTTTGCAACATACGTGCTAGCGCTGAATTGCTAGAACGACAAACCGCTATAGCCGAATCCAATTTACCAGAAAGTACATTACTTTTAATCTGTGCCATCAATCCGCCATCTGCCTTGGACGCATTACGAATCGTAATATAGCGTTCGATAAAAATAACGAGCCCCAAGAAAAACAATAAAAGAATAGGGATCATGATCCAGCCACCTTTCATCATAAGCTGAAGCAAGTTCAGATTGTCCTGTGGAGCGGCTAACTGTATCGATTGCTGTTGTACCTGGTTGAGGGTATCTACGGGTAGAGTGCTTTGTAATAATGACATAGCGTTAAAAAATATTTATTTTGGTTTATGTTCTTTTATTTGATTACATCTGGCCAGGCATCGGTCTTAATATGTTTTCTAACATAGTTCAGTGCCGAGTCACGTTCTTCTTTGGTGGCATAAGTATCCCATACCACACGCTTCAAATTCTTAGCCAAATTAGGCGTTATCACACGAACAGATTTATGTCCATCCTTATGGAATGCTTCCGCTTCATCATAAGCAAGAGCAAGTGTCCGGTGTGTACCTATAACTATCGTATAACGATGATTTGCCGGAGGCGCTACCTCCTCTACTTTATCTGGCTCAGGAGAGGATACCAAGGTATCTTGTGGGACCTCTAATGAGTCTACCAAAGGCTGCGTAGCAACGGTATCTTTAGGAATAGAGTCCATCGGTACAATTACTTCTTCGATTGTACCACTTCCCATCTTTCCTTCCTGCATATAGGTGCTATAATAATACAATCCGCCCAGCAATGCTACTGCAAGAATAGCCACTATGATGTACACATAGGCGCTAGTTGACTTCTGTTCGGCAGGGAACTCAAAATCCCCTTCTTCCAAAAGCGTATCCTGTTCCACAGTTGCCGTTGTCTCGACCGGTACGGGTACTTCTTCTATCTTGTTGTCAGGAGATACAACTGGAGTCTCTTGCAAAGGTTCTTCTTCTGGTATATTCTCCTCAATCGGAGTTACCTCTTCCTGTACACCCGCATCAGGCTCCGTAGTTACAGTCGGTGGGATTACATCCTCGACATGGAACTGATCGCTTACTGCGGTATAGGAAAAACCAGAGAGATCCAGTGGCTTGAATACATAAGAATTACCATAAGTCACCAGGTCGCCCAAATTATCAAGTCTAGCTTGTCCAGACTGTGTAAGTTGCTCCACAACCGCAGAGACTGCTTGTGTTACTTGCGATTCAGCTTCATGACGCTCGAGTTGATTAGCCTGTTGTACATAGGTTACAAAATCGTAACCATCTGTCGCGCTGCCGTCAAATTCGATAAAGCTGATCGGAGGCAGATAAACATGACGTTTGGCATCAAATGTCGCTGCTGTATGCACGCGTTTGAACGTCCCCAATCCATTGATATAGACAGACGACTGTCGCTTAAGTAATATATGTATTTGCCTTCCTAAATTCATTTGTTCTTATAGCACGCTGTAATGCAAAGTTATAATCTATTTTATTAAAATGAAAAATTAACTCCACCTATCACATTAAAGCCCAACTTCGGATAGTATAAGTAGCGTTGGTATTCTTTATTGAAGATATTGTTTGCTTTCACAAAAATACCCAAGTTAGATAATGCTTTGTACTCGGCACCCGCGCTTAGGTCAAAAAACTCAGGAACGGACACTTTCTTATAGTCCGCTGAGGCCACACCATTCGCGTCATACTCAAAAGCTCTAGCGTAAGAAACCCCATTGAATAAGGCTTCCGCATCGATGTACAATTTCTCCGAGATATTGAAACGCGCGTTAGCGGCCAATCTCAATTTAGGCGTAAACCAAGCTTCCTGCTCTTTCGCCATCGTATAATTATCGATATTCAAGCGTCCACCCAAATTCACTAATTCAGAGAGACGTACATTGATTTCACCTTCGATACCTAGATATTTCACTTTGTCATCCCCAGTTCCATCATAAATCAAGTCAAATTGAAATGGACGGTCTTTACTATTGACAAAAAGTGGCATTCCTTCTAATGTCTTATACATTACCTTCGCCTTGTAGCCAAAAGTAGCTCCAGCATTTCCTTTAATCCCTCCAAAGAAACTCAAACGCTCCAACATATTCTGATAGGCTAAATCAGGTCCCAAATAAGGATTCTTTTGCGACAGACTCTTGAACGAAGCTTTTTGGACACCGCCGGTTATTCCACCAAATAAATGGATGTAGCTTGGGACCAATGAGAAATCTACCTCCGCAGAAGGGAATACATTAAAACGAGTACTATCACCAAATTCGGAAACAATATTAGCCCCGAGGGTCAATGTATAGTTAGTTCCTTTCAGACTGATATAGGGATTAATATTGGCAATCGAGTTATTAAACTTATCTCCTTTTGCTACATTTGAACTACCTCCTATAGAGTTAACATCTAATGCAAGATTAGCACCGACATTAAATGTTTTTACCCGCTTATTCAAATACCCTGATAAAGCAAGAGAATTTTCACTGGCATCAAACTTATCTTTATAAGTATAGGCGTCCGCCTTTGCCGAATAAGAAAGTGCTTCTTCATTCGTAGGATCAAAGTTACTGGTCAATTCGCCTGTAAAATAGATATCGTTAAACCGTTGAGCTTCATGCTTAGGATTCAACGTCAAACCATTTACATCGGTCGGAATACCGTAAAAACGAGTACCATATCTATTATAGCCCAAGACACCATCTACTGTAAATGCAGATAGTACACGACGACCAAACACACCAACCTCTTGTCTCGAAAATTTTTGATCATCCAAAGAACCTTTTTGATTCAAGTGCTTTACAAAACCACCAAAGCGGAGGTTTTCATAATCTTCGACGGCGATATAAGCCTCTCCCAATATCGTACCCAAGTTTCCAACACCAAGCTTAACATAGTTGCTCGTTATATCCTGAGTCTTGGTAAAAGGTAATTCCTGTACATTAAGCTCTTTAAGCCCTGTATTGATATCTAATTTCTTATCAGGCACATTCCCATAGCTCAACTTGGGCATGTAACTGCGTTTATTGCTCATATCTGGACTGCGACGTATTTTTACCGCATCCGCAAGAATAGGCTTATAATCACGTACGACATCAAAAGAATCTATCGTTACTGGCTTAGTTGGATCTTGTTGAGCATATCCTTGGTATCCCGCTCCCAATAACAAGGCAACTATTGCGTAATTCTTAAAAACTGTTTTATGCAATTTCATCTAATTATATTTCTTTATAGCAGATGAGAGTTCGTCCAACGGTATCGGACTCGATTTCATCTTATTTCCTATTCTTCTTATTTAAGCTTCTTTAAACGTTCGTTTGCGGCCTTTAATATACCATCCTCTTTGTTCTCGTAATTATCGATCACACTTTCTAGCGTCGCTTTGGCCTGGAACTTATCTCCCTTTCCGCTATAGGCATCAGCCATAAGTATAAAACCTTTGGCAACCCAGTAGTCATAGGACGAGAATGTATTTGAAATATCAAAAGCAGATTCGATGGTTTTATCATATTGCTTTGCCTTCAACTGCTGTTCCGCGACCAAGTAACGTGCCTCGGCTCCTGTTTCAGTCTTCGACTTAAGCGCGGCAAGATTTAGCTCCTTTGTAGCATCGGCCCATTTGGTGGTAGCTAGATACGCCTTAGCAGCATACAGATGTGCTAATGCGATATCCTCTTCCGAAGACTTTTCATATCCCTTCAATATATTCGCATAGTTAAGCGTCTCGATATAGTCTCCTATATTATAATAGCTGACCAACAAGTTCTTGACCGCAAAACCATAATTCTCTTTATACTCTGACGTTAATTCCAGTTTTTTCAATACCTGCACAGCCTCATTATAGGCTTTATTGCGTAAATGTAATTTAGAGACACTGACCAACGTCTTCTCCGTGTAAGCAGAAGTCCAGTCATTCATGATAATATTAAAATCATGTAAAGCTTCTTGGTCTTTGCCTAGCTTAGCATAACTTTCCCCACGGATAAAGCGTGCAAATTTCTCTTGTATAGGTTTTGGAAACTTATCGAAGTAAGCATTAATAGCCTCTACCGCACCTTGCCAATTTTGTCTATCGAAAAGATTACGGGCAACACCAAAGGTATGCGCATCCTGCTCTGCTGTAGAGAGATTTCCAATATTGGTTGATGTAGCATATTTGATATAACCTGTCGCATCGTTTTTATCCAAATAGATATTCTCGATCGAGCGGATCGCTTGCTTAGCCTCATCGGTTGTAGCGTACTGATTGACGACCCGCTGGAAAGTAACTAATGCGGCATCGTTATGATCTTGGTTATATTGTACCAGACCGATTGTCAATAGTGCACGTGGTACATACGAACTACGCGGATATTTGTCAACCATTGACTGTAGCCCCAATATCGCCTTGTCATATTGCCCCATAAGGAAATAAGTATAAGGAATCTCGAAAGCAACATCATCTGCATAATTCGATTTTGGATATTTTGTAATCACCGATGCCAATGTCGCTAACTTAGCATCATTGTTTCCTTGCAATCCCTGAATGATACCGCGTTGAAACAATGCGTAATCCTGGCTCTGTGCATTCGAACTGATCAGACGATCATAATAAGACATTGCCTTGCCATAATTCTTCGTTGCGAAATACGAATCCGCCAATCGTGCAATAGCATCATTACGGGTATTAAGCTCTATCCCATCCTTACCTCCTCCAGCAAGAAAACGCTCAAAGTAATTAGCTGAAGTATTAAAGTTATCATTACGGAAAGCTGCATACGCTAACGCATAGTTTGCATAATGGTATACATCTGTATTACGTGCGGCAGGAAGTTGTAAGAACTTATTAAAGCTAGCTACTGCCTCCTTATATTTCCGCACCTCATACATCGCTTCTGATTTCCAGTACGTAGAAAGGGCATAGATTTCTTCATCAAAACGATTTGCTTCCGAGCGCATAAACATAGAAATCGCATTCTCAAATGCACGCTCATTGTAAAACTCTAACCCACGGTAATACGTTACCTTTTGGTAGGCCGATTTAGTATCACGTGAGGTACGGTCTATAGATTCCAATACATCTACCGCAGCACGGTAGCTCTTTGTACTCAAAAGAATCTCCGCCAATAATGTATTCGCTTCCTCTTTACGTTTAGTTTGCTTATAAGTTGCTAGATACTCCTGGATAGCATCAAGAGCTACTTGGTGAAAATCCAACTCGTAAGAAAGCTTCGCGTAATTGAACAATCCTTCTTCTTTCAATTGTGGATCGAAATCCAGCTTTGAAGCTTTAAAGAATGCATTACGTGCGCTTTGCTTATTGTCAGTCTTCAAGAAAGCATCTCCCAATGTGATCATCGCACTCTGGTAGTAAGCATCTGGTTCGGAGAGCTTCTCCAACTCCGTAATAGCTTTTGTATAGTCTTTCAGCTTGTACGCGATATAACCAATCTGATAGCTATCTTGATTATTCTGAGTTTTGCCTTGATCTTTGGCCTGGAATCTATCGTAGTAATCTTTAGATTTTGTAAGATCTCCCTTTATAAAATAAGTAGCACCGATAATCCGGAACATTTCAGTCTCATGCTCCTGTTTCGTTGTCTGCAATATAGGCAACGCATAGCTCAAGACATCGTCATAACGTTTATCCAAGAAATACAAAGCTGTAATATAGTAGGGGTACGTATTCTCGAAAGTCTTCGAACCATTCAATCGCTCGAACTCGTTCAATGCCGTCTTATACTCGGCGTCTAGATAGCATAGATAAGCATAATAGTAGATAGATGCCTCTTGATACTGACCTCGATCATCTTTAAGCTTTTGGAACAATGGTTTTGCGGCCTTATAGTCATTGGTCATAAAATACGCATATCCCAATTTAAACCTATACTCCGTATTCTCTGCACCAGCAAGGTTTCTAGAATCGATTTTGGTAAACCATTCTATAGCCTTCGCATAGTCTTTTTTCGCATAATACGAACGACCGATCTGGAAAAAAGCGGCTTTAGAATTAGCACTTGATGGATAGTCTTTGATATACTTCAAGAATTGAGCTTCAGCATCAGAATCACCAAGCTCTAATGCACATACCGCCTGATAGAAACGAACACCTTCTTTCAATAAAGTCAGTTCTTCAGTCTCGTCCGACTGTAGCGTAGACTTGGTACGCAACTCCTCAACTTTATCAAATTGCTTTGCTGCTGAACTATACTTACCTCTTTCAAATAACTCTAATCCCGTCTTATAAGCTTTATTAATATCTTGCCAAGCTGTCTGCTGTCCAAACGTAGGCAAGGTCATTAAGCTTAACGCGACCCCTAATCCATAAATCTTTTTGTACATATCGGTGCTTAAATCTTTATATATGTTTTATAAATTCTAATGGTAATCTGACTTCACCACTTATTATGCCAGAATTCTCTTCCAAATTGATACTCCTATTCAGTATACTAAATTAAGTCATCAATACCAAGTTTTGCCCAAAAGTTCTTAACATCTGTTAATAACCTCTTCCCTGGACAAAAAACCCAATTCTTAAATACTCAAAAACTACTTCCAGAAAGATAAAAATAAAGCCATCAATATCTTGATGGCCTATCTATATTTAACAAAGGTTTAACACCCTTTAGCCTCTTTTTCCAGCCAATAAATAAAGTACAGCCATACGTACTGCAACACCATTTTCGACCTGATCCAAAATAATGGAATGCTTACTGTCAGCAACATCCGAAGTAATCTCTACCCCTCTATTGATCGGTCCAGGATGCATAATGGTAATTTCTTTATTGAGCGAATCTAAAATCTCTTTATTCAAGCCATATAACATCGAATACTCACGCAACGACGGGAAGTAAGCGATATCTTGTCTTTCTAACTGAATCCGCAACATATTAGCGACATCACACCAATTCAATGCTTTCAATAGGTCGTGCTCGACGCGAACGCCCAAGGAAGTAATATATTTCGGAATCAATGTTGTCGGACCACATACCATCACCTCTGCTCCTTGCTTCTGCAGACAAAGGATATTGGAGAGGGCTACGCGCGAGTGCAGAATATCGCCTATGATAGCAACCTTACGACCAGCCACATCACCATAACGCTCACGTATAGAGAAAGAATCCAACAGCGCCTGGGTCGGATGCTCATGCGCACCGTCGCCCGCATTGACAATCTGAGCATCAACATGTCGGCTCAAAAACACACCAGCTCCTGCATAAGGATGGCGCATTACAATCATATCCACCTTCATAGCCAATATATTATTGACCGTATCAATCAGGGTCTCCCCTTTACTGACCGACGAAGAAGAAGCTGCAAAATTAATGGTATCGGCAGATAAACGCTTTTCAGCCAGCTCAAACGACAAACGTGTGCGGGTAGAATTCTCAAAAAAAACATTCGCGATTGTTATATCACGTAAAGAAGGTACTTTTTTTATAGGCCTATTCAAGACATCCTTAAAATTTGCGGCGGTATCTAGAATAAGTTGGATATCATTTTCAGTCAGGTCCTTGATACCGAGTAGATGTCGTGTACTTAACTGTTCTGTTGTTGTTGGCATGGTCTGCAAATATATATACTGAACACTTATTTTTTCTCTGTAATTAGCTCGATACTATCTTCATTATCGACCTCTTCCCAACTCACGATTACTTTTTGAGAGTCGATAGAATCTACCTGTATTCCTATATAATCAGGCTGTATAGGGATCTGTCTGGAGAAACGACGATCTACCAACACTAACAATTCTATTGTCTCGGAGCGTCCGAAAGCCTGTATAGCATCCATTGCTGAGCGAATGGTACGTCCCGTCCATAATACATCGTCAACAAAAATAACGTTCTTACCCTCGACGATAAAATCGATATGCGTGCTATTGGCTAATAATGGGCTCCCCCCTTTCATACGAAAGTCGTCTCTGAAAAACGTTATATCCAAAATACCGGTATCAATATCCCGACCCACCATTTCTTTCAGCTCTTTCGCAATCCTATTCGCCAGATATGTTCCTCTAGGCTGGATTCCGATCAATGCCGCATTACTAAAATCGCCGTGGTTTTCAATCAATTGTTGACACAATCGTTTGATTGTAATTTGAAACTTGGGACCGTCTAATAAAATAGATTGTTTCATCAGAATAAGTTGTTTATAACGCTGATACGAACCAAGTTATACAAACTCATTCGTGGCGTTTGTTTGTTTCTCCATTTTTCAAGGTATTTACGATGGATTGCACCGTGCGTTTATAACCTTTCTATCATGGGATTATTAAGGCAAAAATAGGCTTTTTTTCTTAAAGTGTCTATATTTTTATCGGTAGAATACACAAACAAAAAAGCCATCTATTACAGATGGCTTCCTTGCTTTTTCAATATTTTTTCAATCTACTGACCTCCGAAAAAGTAACCAAACTCTTTCATCAGCCCATCGACCGCTTTTTGCACATCAGGATCTTTGCTCTCGTCTGCAATCATCTTATAACGTTGCAGTCCCATCAATCCTAATCTTACATTCCGCTCAGAGCCGAGATTCGTCAATAACTTATTAGAAGTATAATAACGCATATTCTCGCCTATAAAAGTTAGGTTCCTCAACGCAATCTCCTTCGCTTTTGCAGACTCACCGGTCTTATACATCGCATCTATCAACAAAACATAGCTCATCGGCTCACTCATTTGGAACGTACGCTTAGGCATATTTTCATAGGCATTCACCACGACCTTGCGCGCTTCCTCTTTCTTACCTTCATGCAACAGATTCTGAGCCGTCTCGCCAAAAATCGAACTTACATAGAGGCTGATATAACGGTACGAATCTGGATCTAGATACGAAGAACCGGACATATTGCCCCATTTATACTTATTGATAATCGTATTGTAGACACCATCCACATCCGTAACAGGGGCGAATCCTTCTTCAGACTCGTTACCTCCTGTATTAATAGGCATCAAACGCATTGCGAAACCTTCCGACACTAAATATTTATCTAAGCCGATATAATTCACCTCAGGCGTAGTTGACGTAAAGTAGATAGGACGCTTCCAATTATTATTCGCCAGCATCGCCATGATAGACAATTCCGCACGGCTCACATAATTCATCGAATAGGTCCATTCCATCGTATCTACGATAGCATCTTCCCAGCCTTTAGGCACAACCTTATTAGCCAGCACAGCGTTCTTATCCACCGTAAGCTTCATTTTCTTAGTCGGCAATAAGTTCACCCAGTCACCACCTTGCAACTGCACCTTATTTTGCGCATTATCAGACAACATGACATTCAATAGATCGCGAACTTCGATATGTCCAGGAATCTGGAAATCCTGATAATAAATCACATCGCGGACACCATCTTTAAATTTCTCGGGATCAATATCTATAGGCAATGCATCCGCATCGTTCACCTTTTCTAACATCTGACGCATATACCAGTCTGACGACAGCAAACTTAGGTTGACAACCCGCACGTCAGTTCTAAATCCCTCTACTTCCTGCACATACCACAATGGGTAGGTATCATTATCTCCATAACTAAATAAAATAGCGTTAGGGGCGCAGGACTCCAAGTAATTTCGGGCCATATCTCTAGCCAAGAATTTATGCGAACGGTCATGATCATCCCAGTTCTGCGAAGCCAGCAACACAGGTCCAGCAAATAGCCCAACGACCGTAGCCACTATACCGGCAGTCTTTGCAGAAACTTTTTTCGTTAAGAAATCCGCAATAGCCAATACACCTAATCCTACCCAAATCGAAAACGCATAAAAAGACCCTGCATAAGCATAGTCACGCTCACGCGGTTGCAACGGCGATTGATTCAGATACAATACAATAGCCAGTCCTGTAAAGAAGAATAACAGGAACACTACTCCAGCATCACGTTGATTCTTGCCAAAGTGCCAATATGCTCCGACTAATCCCAACAGCAACGGCAAAAAGAAATAAGTATTCCGTGCCGGATTTTCTTTCTCTGAGGTCGGCAGATCATACTGTCCTCCGATTAATGCATTATCGATAGGCTTTATTCCAGAGATCCAATTTCCTTCCAATACAGAACCATGCCCTTGAACATCGTTCTGTCTACCCGCAAAATTCCACATAAAGTATCGGCCGTACATATGGCCAATTTGATAACCAAAAAAGAACTTAAGGTTGTCTGCGAAGGTAGGTTGTTCATTCGGCCCTAATCCTAAGTATTGTCTATAAAACGCAGGGTGATCTCCTTTTTCACTATAAATACGAGGGAAAAGCGTCTCCCTGTCATACTTATAATCGGTCTTGGTTTTCGCAACTACATATTTATCCTTGTCTTTTCGGTATATCTTACCTGACTCCGAGATATCTGTAAGTTTAGCATCGAAAAAACGTCCCTTGAACAAAGGCTCATCACCGTACTGCTCGCGGTTCAGGTAGCTCAAAAAGCTAAACACATTGTCCGGATCAGAGTTATTTAAGGTTGGGTTTGCCTTGGCACGAATCAAAATCATAGCGAACGAGCTATAGCCGAAAATGACAAAGCCCAAAGAAATCAAAGCTATATTAAGAAGTGGTTTTACCTTCTTGATAGAATACCAGATTCCATACACCAAGCCTCCTACAACCAACAAAGCAAAGAATGTAACTCCGCTACCGAATCCTAACCCCAATGTATTCACAAAGAACAGATCAGCAAAGGCGGCGAATTTAATAAGATACTGAATCACTCCCCACAAGATTAGCGCAAGAACGATAACACCAATAAGAAGGGATTTAATCACACCTTTGGTTGTTACCTCTTTTGCTCTTCTCACATAAATAACCAAAGCGATAGCCGGAATAACCAATAAGTTCAATAAGTGGACACCGATAGAAAGCCCCATCACGTAAGCAATCAGGATCAACCATCGATCTGCTCCCTGCTCATCGGCCCGGACTTCCCATTTCAGAATCGCCCAGAACACGACCGCTGTACACAATGACGACATCGCGTACACCTCCGATTCTACAGCAGAGAACCAGAAAGTATCTGTAAACGCGTAGGCCAATGCACCAACAACCCCTGCCCCCATAACACGTATCACGTCGCTCTCATTAAGAGGAACACTGAGATCAGCCTTACCTAAAAATATTTTACGCCCTAGCGCAGTAATAGACCAAAACAAGAACAGAATCGACAGTCCCGAACAGACCGCCGAACCGATATTCATCCAAAATGCAATTTGCATCTTATCGCCTAGCGCTAGATTCGAGAACAGGTTTTGTATCATCAAAAACAGAGGAGCTCCTGGCTGGTGAACAATCTGCATCTTATAGGCAGAGGCAATAAATTCACCACAATCCCACCAGCTCGCTGTGCGCTCGGCAGTCAGGACATAAGCTAGCGTCGCTATTATAGCACAGGCCCATCCCAATAGGTTATTAATCTTATTATAATTCATCATACTTTAATTGCGTTCACAAAATCATCTTAGGACATAGACTATAGTATAGCCCTACTCTGACGAAAATAAAGGCTTAACGCCAAAATGACCTACGATTATATACAGTCATTTTAGGACACCGCCCAAACTTCGCTTCGAAAATAAGGAATACATCGTTACAAAAGAATAACAAATTGATATTTTAACTAAAGTTTAATCCTTCAATCTGGGGGATTTTAGAAACCGTTTTCTCGACGTCAAAAAATATTGAGCTGAGAATCAGCGCAAATCAAAATTAAAGTAAAAAAGTTTTGCAGTTATAGAAAACAGCTGTATATTTGCATCATCAAACACGGAAACAACGACACAAAATGCTTGATAAAAAGGATGATTGTCCGATAGTATAAGGGTAGTACGACAGTTTTTGGTACTGTTTGTCTTGGTTCGAATCCAGGTCGGACAACAAAAGAGAGTTACAAATTGTAACTCTCTTTTTTGTTTTATACCACTCCCATTGCGACACAAATAGAAGCACTATGTTTGGCTTTTTATTTCGCTATCAATTCTATACCTTTGCCAAAACATTTTAGATACAAATATATTTAAACCATGCCTTTGCAATTTAACACGGTTAAATTATTTGCTGGTTCTGGCACACAAGAACTTGCAGAAAAAATCTCTACTTCCTTCGGTAAACCACTAGGAGACAAGACGCTTGCCAAATTCAGTGATGGAGAGATCCAGCCCTTCTACAACGAATCAGTCCGCGGCGCTGACTTATTCTTGATCCAATCAACCAATCAACCAACAGACAATCTTTTTGAATTACTGTTGATGATTGATGCGGCAAAAAGAGCGTCCGCGCACTACATTACAGCTGTCGTTCCTTACTTTGGTTATGCTCGTCAAGACCGTAAGGACAAACCCCGTGTTGCAATTGGGGCCAAAATGATCGCAAACCTGATCACCGCAGCGGGAGCACATCGCATCATGACGATGGACCTACACGCAGCACAGATCCAAGGTTTTTTTGACATCCCTGTAGACCATTTAGATGGATCGGTGATTTTCGTGCCTTATATCAAATCCCTCAACCTTCCGAATCTAACTATAGCTTCGCCGGATATGGGGGGATCATACCGCGCACGTACCTTTGCTAAGTTTTTTAATGCTGAAGTAATCATCTGCGATAAACGCCGTAAACGTGCAAACGAGATTGAATCAATGTCTATTATCGGTGATGTTACAGGTCAAGATGTCGTATTGATTGATGACATCTGTGATACAGCCGGCACCCTATCTAAAGCAGCGGCTTTGATTATGGAAAATGGAGCAAACTCAGTAAGAGCCGTGTGTACACACGCTGTATTATCCGGCAATGCTTATGAAACTATCGAAAACTCGGTTTTGACAGAGATGATTGTCACAGACACCATTCAGCTAAACCCTGATAAATCGAAAGTTTGCTCAAAAATAAAAGTATTGTCTACAGCTGATTTATTTGCTAAGGCTATCAAAAATGTTAATGAACATGCTTCTATCGCAGAATTATTTGCTGTAGATTAAAATAAAAGATACATTCTAAAAAATAAGAAGGCCATCTGCTAAAAGCGGATGGCCTCTTTTCATATATAGTTAGTGTGTTAACAGGCTTTTATCCCTGTTTTACAAAAAACATACCACAATATCGATTCCTGAAAAAATGTCTGTTCAAACACGTAAAAACACGCACTATACTATATTTCAACAACAGAGCCGTTCCGAGTTCGGAACGGCTCTGCCTTGAATATTTCTCTGATATGATTAAAGGCGTTTTACACGGATATTCCTCAAAAAGACTTCTGTACCATGTCCCAAAAACGCGATATG
>JAITLW010000030.1 GCA_031277715.1 Sphingobacterium sp.
AGCCTGATTTGATTTTTGCTACGCTAGTGGAGACGCTGCTGCCTAAAGGATTAATAGGTCTGGTGATGGCTGGGCTGATATCGGCGATCATGTCGCATATTTCAGGTGCTATCAATTCCTGTACGACTATATTGACCGTAGATGTGTACAGTCAATATATCAATAAAAATGCAACTGATGAACAGGCCGTTCGCTTCGGTAAGCGATCTGGTGTTGCTATCATCGTACTGGGGATTTTGAGTGCTGTAACATTGATAAGTTATTCGGATAAACCTGTTTTTCTATATCTCATGAATCTGTATGGCTTATTTACACCGGGGATAGCTACCATGTTTCTAATGGGCGTATTTTGGAAAAGGACGACTTCACAGGGTGCATTGGCCGCAGGCTTATTGACTATTCCGCTATCATTAGCGTTGGAATATGCATTGCCGGAAATGCCCTTCTTCAATAGAACAGGTATCGTATTCTGGAGCTGTATGGTGGTATGCGCTGTCGTGAGTTTGGCAACTCCGGCTGTAAGTGCGGACCGATTACAGAATTTGGTGTTGACAAAAGATATGTATAAGATACCGAACGAGGAGAAAAAACTGTATCGAGGTATGCGTAATCCTACTATCTGGTGGTTGCTAATTACCGTAATGGTGCTGTATTTTTATGTGCGCTTCTTTTAAGATTTCATTTTATGGGATCGGTTTTTTGATTCCAAACGGACCTTATCGATAAGGTCAAAATGTGTGTAAGTGGTGTTAAAAAGGTTCTGATTTTTCGGAGCCTTTTTTTATGGTCCATACTGTACGGGACGGGAAATGTACTCCGTTATTTTGACGATTTTGATTGCTATTAGAGCGGAATTGTTGTTTTCAATTGATTTAGAAAAATAAGACTTCGTTATGAGGGAAGTTTTGCTAAATTTGGCAGAAATCGGTTATTAATGCTTAAAGTAAATCCAAGACAGCGATATTCTTGTATGGGAAACTCCAAGTGGAGTGGCTTTTATGGTATTGGAGGTAGTTTTCCTTAGTGTTTTTAATATAAATGCTTTTTAGAAGGAAAAGTAAGAACAGTACCATAGGGTTTAAGGTATTAATGAATTGAAGGGATCAACTTAAACAAAAATAAAGAAATGACGACTTTTAGAATCGAACACGATTTCTTGGGTGAAAAAGAAATCAGTAACGACTGCTATTATGGTGTGCAGACTATGCGCGCCAAAGAGAATTTTGATATTACTGGAATACCTATTGGTAGTGAACCTTTATTTATTAAAGCGTTTGGGCATGTGAAAAAGGCAGCTGCGTTGGCTAATAGGGATTTAGGAGTATTGGATGTAAAGAAGGCAGAAGCTATTGCTTACGCTTGTGATCGCCTGATTGCGGGTGAGTTTACAGACCAATTCGTGAGTGATCTTATTCAGGGTGGAGCAGGAACGTCTACTAATATGAATGCCAATGAGGTGATTGCCAATTTGGGCTTAGAATATTTAGGACATGCTAAAGGTGAATATCAGTACCTACATCCGAATAATGATGTCAATCTATCGCAAAGCACCAATGATGCCTATCCATCGGCTTTCCGGATTGCACTTTATTTAAAGGTGGCTTCTTTTATAGAGGCTTTGGAGGAGTTGCAGGTTGCTTTTTACAATAAAGGCAAGGAGTTTGACGGAGTTCTGAAAATGGGTCGTACGCAGTTACAGGATGCTGTACCGATGACCTTAGGACAAGAGTTCAACGCATTCGCAACAGCTTTGGCCAAGGATGTGGCGCATATCAAAGTAGCCACTCAATCCATGACGGAAGTGAATATGGGTGCTACCGCTATCGGTACTGGAGTGAATGCACCGGAGGGCTATGCGGAGCTATGTGTCAAATATCTGGCGGATATCAGTCAGGTACCCGTAACACTTGCCGCGGATCTAATTGAAGCTACATATGACACCAGCGCATTGGTACAGATGAGTGGTGCACTGAAACAAAATGCTTTAAAATTGAGTAAAATATGTAATGACTTGCGTTTGTTGAGTAGTGGGCCAAGATGTGGCATCAGTGAGATTAATCTGCCAGCAATGCAGCCAGGATCGTCTATTATGCCAGGAAAGGTAAATCCGGTTATTCCGGAATTAATGAACCAGACTTGTTTCTACGTCATCGGTGCTGATGTGACAGTGACTATGGCAGCGGAAGCTGGACAGTTGCAACTCAATGTAATGGAACCGGTAATGGGGATGGCCTTGTTTACTTCGTTACAGTATTTGACCAAGGCCTGTAATACACTGAAAGATAAGTGTGTGGTGGGAATCACAGCTAATGCTGAACAGAGCAAAAATATGGTCATGCAGAGTATTGGGATTGTGACCCAGTTGAATCCTATCTTGGGCTATGAAGAATGTTCTTCTATAGCTAAAGAAGCTCTTGCAACAGGCAAATCTATTTATGAGATCGTGGTGGTCGAACGGCAGCTGATAACTCAGATGAAATGGGATGAAGTTTATTCAATTGACAATTTGATTCATCCAAAGTTTATCGCCCAATAAGACGATAGAATATATACAAAAGCCTGCACTGAATACACAGTGCAGGCTTTTTTGTGCGGTGTTGGGTACGGTTCTTAGATAAAATCTAGTGATTCAAAGTCTTTACCCAGGATATTCGGCACACTACTGTTTAACCATTTGTTAAGAATGGTTGCGTAGACATTTTTAAAATCAACCGTATATTGTAGATCACCATTGCTAAGATTGGATAGATCTGGTAGCTCATTGATAATTCCTTTTTGACGTAATGCGCCACTGATAAAGAACATGTTGTTTGCTGTGCCATGATCTGTACCAGCACTGGCATTTTGAGCGACCCGTCGACCAAACTCAGAGAATGTCATAATGAGTACGTCATTAAAGCGGTTTGATTTTTTGAGATCCTGGGTAAAAACTTGAAGACCTGCATTGAGTTCTTTGAAAAGCTCCGTTTGCCGGGCCTGTTGTCTCACATGAGTATCAAAGCTTCCTAAGGAAACATAATATACGCTGGTATTGATATCGCTTCGGATTAGGGAGGCAATATGTTTCAAATTGTTTCCGAATGTTGTACTAGGGTATGCCGCTTTACTGGGGTTGGCTTTCGATTTCTCTAAAATGTAATTGGTACTATTGATCGTTTCTCCTAGTATTTTGTAGAGATAATCGGCCATCTCGTGCTCATGCTGATGGCTGTTCCCTATGTTTTTATAGAAATGCTCCTGTGCTTTGTTATATATCTTGCGAGGATCACGGAAGTTAATACCCTGATGCGCATCACCTTTTAGTGCGAGACTCAGGATATCATCGGTTTCGATGAGCTGTGTCGGCAGATTACAGTCTTTGCATAGTTCGTCCAGGTAGCGCCCTAACCAACCTGTGGTTAGGTATTCGTCTGCATTACTGGCGCTATGCCAAATGTCCATACTCCTGAAGTGGGAACGATTAGGATTCGGATACCCCACATTGTTCAACACCGCAAGATAACCTTCATCATGTAGTTCTTTTAATATCGGAAGATTGGAATTCAATCCCGCATCATCGTTGAGGCGCAGAGCCTGCTGTTTGCTGATGGATAACTCGGGACGATTGTTGTAATATAGGTCGTTGGTGTAGGGGATAATCGTGTTTAAGCCATCATTACCACCTGTCAGCTGTACAACTACCAGTACTTTTTGCCGCCCGTTGGGCAATGCGTTTCCAGCCATTGCATTCAGGAACTTGGGAAGGAGCAAGCTCGCGGAAGCCAGTGCTGTGGATTGTAAAAACTCTCTTCTTTTGATTAACATAACACAGTCTTTTAGCAAAGTTGATATTCAGGTAGGTTCATTAGACTGTGGGTGTAATCATTCTTGTTCCCGCGGGTCTCTTCCTGTAAGAGTAATAACGTTTGTTGGCTAACGGTCGGAAGTACGATCGATGTGGTGATATTTGCTTCACTATTGTCTGATAGCCAGTTGTCCCAGTCTGGATTTGGGACGATTCTGCCACGTTCGTAAAGTCGGATTACATCATCAGGGTTACTTAACCCCATATTTCTATCGTCATCGATTTTCGCCTTTAGATTGACTGTTGCTGTGCCTGCTATAATCTGTGGCAACTGTAGTCTCACCATCAGGCTACTGCTATCCAGCCAGCTTTTACCAGATGGCCATCCAGCAATGCTTGGTGGGTTGAAGAGTACCTGGCCCAAGAGTCGCTGGGTTCGGTACTGCAGCTGTTCCTCTATAGCACTAATAGGAGATAGGCGCTGTAGGCCAACGAGCAACTCTATCGGAGTCTTCACCCTATTCGCCATGTGCTGTGGTTCATAGAACCAATCGCTGCTGAAAATATGATCCAGCAACTGTAGTATGTTGTAATCTTTCCTGAAAGATTGTGCTAATAGTTCAATTCTGACAGCATCGGGACGCTCATTGACGAAATAGCAGTATATTTTGCTTGTGATAAAAATTGAGGTTTGGGGCTGTTCTAATATGATATCAATGATATCATCCCCATCAAAATTACCACTTCGGCCAAAGAAGCTTTTTATGCCTCCGTCGTGGGATTTTCTGTTGAATGTAAACTGTCCCTCCTTGTCTACTCCCCATCCTGTAAACGCCCTTGCCACTTCCTTGATGTCGTTTTCGGTGTAATGGCCCATCCCCATGCTAAAGAGTTCCATTATTTCGCGTGCGAAGTTTTCGTTGGGAGAGCGTTTGCGGTTCTGTTGGTTGTTGAGGGATAGGACCATCGCGGCAGACTTACTGACCTCTCGCAGGAGATCACCAAAGTTTCCTAAGGCATGTTTTCGGATCAGGCGAAAGGCATCTTGTTGCAGCAGACTATTGTTCTGTCGAATAGCAAAGTGGTGGTGCCAGAAAAAACTCATTTTTTCAGCAAGTTGATTGTGACTGTGTACCATCAATTGGATCCATTGGTGGTTGAATTCTCTGAAGTCTTTGTTACTTTGCTGTCTTATTTTTCTACCCCATTCATCTTTTTCTACTTTGCTCAGTTCGTTGGCAGTCGTTTTACTGTAATTGTCCCTAACGAAGGAGTTGGAAGGTGCAATCTCTGGCAACGCTGTAGAAGCGTTGTCTTTGATCCTTTGCCACAGTTGTTTGGCCGTTAGTTTGTTAATGTCCCCAATATCAGAGAGATTGGGGCCAAAACCGCTACGCCATAACAGGTGAAGGTTATTGTTCTTTTTCATCACAAGGCCTATTGAAGTATAATGGTTACCTAGTTACATAAGTCTTAGATAAAAAAAAAAAAAAAAGGTTCAATCTGTTCTGAAATATTTTTTAACAGGGACTTTCTACTCTATTCCCCGCATCTTATTTATTTTTTGAGCCAACTGGGCATTGTAGTGTGCAAAGTCTGCATACTTGTCCGTTTTGCTCAATTGAGGTATGATGTCTGCAAGCTGGTTCATTTGTTCAAAATACTCGGCTTCCAGCGCCTTAAATGTGGTATCATCTTTCTGCTCTTTAGCTTTTGTCATTTTGTCAACAAGAATTTCTAGCTGATCCAAATAGGCATTTGCTTTCTCCTGGTCCAGTATAGGCCGGCTCACCTCTTTGTTTTTGATATCCTTGGCAGTGCTGATCTGTTGTTTGTCTTTGTTTCCATTTTCTGTCCATTTGGTAATGGCGAATGAGAATACAAGAAATAAGGGAAGAACGATCAACATGACGGTAGGGCGTCCGCCATTATTTTTAAACTTGGTATATGCTGCATAAAGAAGTGCAGCTCCTAGAATAAGTAATCCTATCGCTAAACCTATATTTCCTAAAAATTCGTATACCGGAAGTAATATTCTGGGGATGCGATAGGAAGCCTGTTCACTAAAGTAGGAGAAACCGAGGACGATGAACATGGATCCAATAAGAGCCATTGCGAACGATTTAATTTTCTCGGCGGTGGTCTTTACATTACTTTCTGTAGTCATTTTTTTGTGTTTACTTTTAGTTGATGATTTTCATAAAACAGTTCAAAAGTAACTAGAGTATCATCATAGTTCCATGACTGTTTACAAACCGCAATGTCCTATTTATGATTCGCCTGTAAAGGAAGGAACAATTGTTTTATGCCAACACCTCAAAGAAAAAGGATAGGAGTGATCTCTTTTTCTGATAGATACTTTTCTGCTATGTTGCTTATTCTAAAAAATAGAATATTTATGTTAAAAGACTAGGTAAATCATTAAATATTTGCTAGCTTACACGTGCATACCATTATAGAGAATTCAATTTTGAAGGCAAATGAAGATTTGTTTGGCAAAACCCGTTTATTGAACGAGGTTGCTAGTGTTGGTACCTATGAATTTCAAGGGACCAAGGAAATGTTATACCTATCACCAATGGATAATATACTTTATGTCAATAAACGTGTAAAGGGAGGGAATGCCTCTGGCTCTGATTGGACAAATGCTATTGTTGAATTAGCAGATGCTTTGCTATGGGCTTATGAAAATAGAGAAAAGGGGCTTTGGA
Organism: Sphingobacterium sp.; assembly: GCA_031277715.1. Lineage (GTDB taxonomy): Bacteria > Bacteroidota > Bacteroidia > Sphingobacteriales > Sphingobacteriaceae > Sphingobacterium. The sequence goes on from JAITLW010000030.1 coordinate 6,496, forward strand.
CAAAGGATAAACCTTTGCAGATCTGGGTGGCAACCGGAGTTTATAACCCTTTGTATAGTCCTGAACATGGAAAAGATTTTACTGCTACACCTGGAGATATGCGGGACCGCGCATTTCTATTGGTAAAAAATGTGCAACTGTTTGGTGGGTTTCCTGCATCGGGAAACCCTGGTATGGAAGACCGGGTATTAAAACCAAAAGGAGGCAGTGGAAGTATTTTAAGCGGTGACTATGACGGGAATGATGCCACGGTCGGGAAAGGGAGATACCTAAAGCTTACTAATCGAACAAATAATGCTTTTCATGTGGTTATAGCAGCTGGGGATATGGGAGGGCGCTCTCTTTTAGATGGTTTTACAATAACCGGAGGGGGAAGTGAGAACAAGGGAACTTTTATCCGGATAAACAGTGAATCGTTCTCGAGGTCTTGCGGTGGGGGGATATACAATGTGCTTACTGCCGGTTCGGTAACTTTTCGAAATTTAGAAATTATCGATAATATGGCCTCTTCGTCCTCTTCGTACGCCTATGGTGGTGGCATTTACAATGAAAATAAAGGAACGGGAGCTACAAGATGGTTCAACAATACAGTGAAAAGCAATACGGTTTCCTGTTCGTCATTGGCTGCAGCTACTTTTGGTGGTGGCGTGTATAACCAAAATTCCGCGGAGTCGACGATGTTGTGGAAGGAGAATGTCATTGAAAATAATATAGCGGTGTCTACATCACTAGCCTATGGTGGTGGCGTGTACAATGTTAATGAAGGTTCGATGTTATGGACTGACAACATTATCGGTTTTAATACAGCGACTTCGGTAGCAATGTCTTACGGTGGTGGAATATTCAATCGTAACGCTGGAATGATGGGCTGGCATGACAATAGAATAAACGGAAATAAGATAACACCATTTGGAGCTTCATTCAACGGAGACGGGGTGTACAATCGAAACTCTGAGTCTGGAACGATGGTTTGGACAATTGGGGGAGAGGTTATTTTTGAACTAGAAGGCGAAGGTAATCCGTTATAACTTTGCATTTTCTTTCTTCATTTACTAAGTTTGGCACTTGATATGCATTTCGTGTTATCAAAAGCTTATCCTTAAAGAAATGAAACCTCCAGTTATTAAAGAAGAGAATTTAGGTCAACTTATTAAAGAGGGGGATAGTTTGGCTTTTGATGTGGCCTTTAAACAGTACCGCGAACTTCTCTTTAGGCATGCTTATGGTATCCTGCGCGATATGGATGAAACAGAGGATGTCGTGCAGGAAGTTTATACTGATCTTTGGGAAAAACGGGAGCTGATACCGGATGGCGTTTCTATATCGAGCTATCTCTACCGGATGACCAGAAACAGAGTGCTCAATAAATTGAAGCACGATAAGGTGATCGACAAATACCTAGAGCACGCTATATATCAACAGAAGATAGAGCTGCAGTCTTCCGACCAATGGGTACTGGAAAAGGAATTGGCAACGATTATCGAATCCGAGATAAAGAGATTGCCACAGCGTATGCAGGAAATCTTTTTATTGAGCAGGCAAGAAGGTCTCAGTCATAAAGAAATTGCCTCTCTTTTGCAGATTACTGAAGGGACTTCTAAACTTCAGGTGTCAAAAGCGCTAAAAATATTAAAAAGTAATGTATTGAAATCCATCGTCTTACTGATGGTGGGTTGATTTTTTAAAAATTCGCATATATCCTAGGGTCCTTAAAGTTGTCTTATCTATATTAAGCAATTTTATCATTGACCATGATACCTGAAGAAGTACAAAAATTAATAGCCAAGTATAAAGCTGGGAATATCTCGGAAAGTGAGCTTTCTGTATTATACAGCTGGTACAATCAGCGTGCACGCGAACCTATCGTAATTGATGATAGCGACATGCAGCAACGCTTGGAGCGTATCGGTAGGCAATTGCCAAATGTTGGCCCAAAGCAAGTCTCTTTCTACTCTTGGTACAAATGGGGAGCAGCCGCGGTTGCTGTACTCGCTATCGGTATCTCGATATATCGCTACCAGACGGAAGTGCAACCTGTTGAATCTAATCTTACCATTGTGGCGGATACAACTGCTTCTGCCCAATTCATTACTGCCGACAATAAATCCATTTCGATTAGTACCATTGCTCTCGGAGACACAGTAGCGTCAGAGGGATTGCTGTTGTATAAAACCAAAGATGGTTATATCGCATACGAATACCGTGAAGGAGAAAGTGAAACCAACCTGATGCACACTGTTCGGACGCCTATTGGTACAGAAAGCAAACTTCTATTGCCTGATGGCACTAAAGTATGGTTGAATGCCGCATCGGAATTAACATTTGCAAAACAGTTGGGACGCGCTAATAGAACCGTATTTCTTAAAGGGGAGGCCTATTTTGAAGTAGCAAAACAAGAGTTGGGCGGACATCGGTTCGCTACTTTTGAAGTACATTCTGACAAGCAGGTTGTCGAAGTCTTGGGTACTAAGTTTCAGATTAAGAGCTATGCGGACGAGGCTATTGCTAGCACGAGTCTGTATGAAGGCTCCATCAAGCTACAGCTCTTGGATGCGACCAATCGAACAGACAAAGCAGTACTGTTGAAACCGGGACAGCAGGGGCTTTTCGATAGGCAAAAAAATGTGCTTGACTTTAAAAATATTAGTGAGGGGGAACCACAGACTTGGCGTGATGGCTACTTTAGTTTCCATGGAGAGTCGTTGGAGGATGTATGTCAACAATTGGCGCGCTGGTATCCTGTGCAATTTGAAATCTCCGGAAGTCTCCCTAATGGCGAATATCATGGAGATATTCCTAAATCATACTCCTTGAATGAGGTGCTAAATATCCTGATTCAGGATAAAATTA